>JACMQJ010000364.1 GCA_014377055.1 Candidatus Sericytochromatia bacterium | reverse complement strand
TCAAACATATTCTGATTTATACAATAAATTTTAGAAAGGTATTCTATGAAAGCAGTATTAATGGCAGGTGGTTCTGGTACTAGACTTAGACCTCTTACATGTTCTTTACCTAAACCTATGGTTCCAATCGTTAATAAACCAATTATTGGTCATATTGTTGACTTACTCAAAACTTATGGTATCAAAGATATAATTGTTACTCTACATTATTTGCCAACAGTTATAGAAAATTATTTAAAAAATGGCTCCGACCAAGGTGTTAATATTGCTTATTCAATAGAAGAGGGAGCTCCACTAGGAACTGCAGGATGCGTTAAGAATATATCTGATAAACTAACCGAAACTTTTATGGTTATAAGTGGTGATGCTCTAACAGATTTTAATCTTGATGATGCAATCAAGTTTCATAAAGAAAAAGGTTCAAAAGCGACCTTAATATTAACTAGAGTTCCTGATCCCCTTGATTTTGGCGTTGTTATAACTGATAATGAAGGTCGTATTGAAAGATTCTTAGAAAAGCCAACAAGTAGCGAGATTTTTAGTGACACTATTAATACAGGGATATATATTCTTGAACCTGAAGTATTAGATTATTTACCAGCCAATGCTGAAAAAGATTTTTCAAAAGATTTATTTCCTCTTCTTTTAAAAAATGGAGACCCAATTTATGGTTATGTTGCTGAAGGTTATTGGTGTGATGTTGGTAGCCTTGAAACCTATAGATCTGCAAATTATGATGTTCTAAATGGTAAAGTAAAAATAAAAATGCCTTATGAACAAAAAACACCAGGTATTTGGACTGGTGAGAGTGTTGTTATTGAGCCTAGTGCAAAACTTGAAGCTCCTATAGTAATCGGTAATAATTGTTATATAGGCAAAAATAGTAAAATATCAGCAAATACTATTATTGGTGATAGTGTAATAATATCTGAGGAAGCAAGCTTAAAAAGACCTATACTTTGGAATGGAATATACATTGATAAAAGAGTAGAGTTAAGTGGTTGTATTATTGCCAAAAATACTACCGTTAAGTTAGAATCACATATTTTGGAAGGGGCAGTAATTGGGGAAGATTGTAATGTTGGTCAAAAAGTAACCATCAAAACAGGTGTCAGGATTTGGCCAGCCAAAAATCTTGAATCAGGATCAATACTAAAAGATAGCCTTGTTTGGGGGGCTGGTGCTCAAAAAAGCTTATTTGCTCAGGGTGGAGTAAAAGGATTTATTAATCTTGATATATCACCAGAATTAACTGTTAAAGTCGGTGCGGCTTATGGTGCTACTGTGGGAATGGGTAAAAGTGTAGTTATGAGTAGAGATCAGAGTCCTGCAGCAAGACTTGTTAGTAGAGGTCTTTTTTCTGGAATACTTTCTGTGGGTGTTGATATTAGAAATCTTGAAGAAACTTCAATACCAATTACTAGATATAGAATAGGTTCTTTTTCTGTTGCTGGTGGTATACATATTCGTTCAGATGCTGAAGATCCAGAAAAGGTTAGTATTGAGTTTCTTGATTCTTCAGGTTTAAATATTGCTCCATCTCTGGAAAAGAAAATAGAATCAACTTATTATAAAGAAGATTTTCGTAGAGCAATGATTGAAGAAATTGGTGAAATTAATTATCCCGCTAGAGTAAAAGAAAAATATATTGAAGGATTTATGGAGCAATTTGCTGGTTTTACTAGTAAAAAACCTTTAAAAATAGTTTTGGATTATGCTTATAAATTAAATGCTGTTGTCTTGCCAGGTATTTTGGGAAAACTTGGAATGGATACAGTTGTCTTAAACGCTCACTTTATGAGTAGACCGCAAATTGATAAAGAAAAACTTACTAAGCAATTATCTGAGGTTGTAGTAGCTCTTAATGCCGATTTTGGCGTAATAGTTGACGATGATGGAGAAAGAATGATTTTAGTTGATAATGAAGGTCAAATTGTTGGTAATAATAAATTACTTGCTTTGATGACTAGGTTGGTTGTTGAAGATAATCCTGGTAAACCTGTAGTTGTACCTGTTAATTATCCAAATGTAATTGATCAAATTGTTGAAAAATATGACAGTAAAACTATTATGACTAAGGCAGGTAATCGTTATCTAATGGAAGCTGCTATGAGTAAAGATGCTGTTTTTGCAGGTCGTAATGATGGAAGATTTATTTTCCCTCAATTTCATTGTGGTTTTGATGCAATGTTTTCTATAGCTATGCTTGCTAAGCTTATTTCTAGCAAAGAAACATCCATATCAAGACTTATAGCAGATATACCACCTATTAATTATAAATTTGAAACTATACCTTGTATGACAGAACAAAAAGGAACAGTTATTAGAAATTTAGTGGAAAAAACTAGAGGTCTAAAAGTTGATTTGCTTGATGGTATTAAAATTCATAGTGATGATGGAAGCTGGGTTTTAGTTTTACCTGATGCAACTGAACCATTGATTAATATGTATGCTGATGGT
>JACMQJ010000363.1 GCA_014377055.1 Candidatus Sericytochromatia bacterium | reverse complement strand
TTTGCACTTTTTGGCAATAACCAAAGCTCTTAATATAGATTTTCCTTTAGCCGAATTTCAAAAAATAAGTGATAAAACACCTTTACTGGCAGATTTAAGACCAAGTGGTAAATATTTAATGGAGGATGTTTTTAAAATAGGTGGTATACCTGCTGTCATGAAAATGTTACTTAATAATGGCTTAATTCATGGTGACTGCTTGACTGTCACAGGAAAAACCATTGCTGAAAACTTGGCAAATATCGAACCAATTAATGATGCTCAAAAAGTGATAATGCCTATTGAAAAACCAATTAAAAGCTCAGGACATATACAAATACTTTATGGAAATCTAGCTACAGAAGGCTCTGTTGCAAAAATAACTGGTAAGGAAGGCGAGGTTTTTACTGGGCCTGCCAAAGTATATGATGGGGAATATCAAGCTAATGATGCTATTAGGGCTGGAAAAGTTAGTAAGGGTGATGTCGTTGTCATTAGATATGAAGGTCCAAAAGGTGGTCCTGGTATGCCAGAAATGCTAAAACCAACGTCTGCTATTATGGGTGTAGGTCTTGGTAATGAAGTTGCTCTGATTACGGATGGAAGATTTTCAGGAGGTACTCACGGCTTTGTCGTAGGACACATTACACCAGAGGCACAAATGGGTGGTCTTATTGCATTATTAAAAGATGGTGATAAAATTATAATTGATGCGGTGAATAATCGAATAGATGTTCATCTCTCTGAGGACGAGATCACTCAAAGGCGAGCAGATTGGCAACCTCCACAACTAAAAGCAAAAAGTGGAATTTTATATAAGTATGCAAAGCTAGTGTCATCTGCATCTGAAGGGTGTGTAACGGATCAATAATTATGGATATATTATCAAGCTCGATAGAACAATCAACTGATTTATTAAATCAAAATGAAAATATTAATCAAGAAATTAATATTTCAGTCAAAAATGAAATTAAAAAAAAGGTAACAGGCTCAGAGGCTGTTATTATGTCACTTTTAGAAGAAGGTATACAAACAATTTTTGGTTATCCTGGTGGTGCTATTATGCCTATCTATGATGCTCTCTATGGTTTTCAGGATCAGGTAAATCATATTTTGGTAAGGCATGAGCAAGGTGCAATTCATGCCGCTCAGGGATTTGCTAGAGCCTCAGGTAAAACAGGTGTTTGCT
Organism: Candidatus Sericytochromatia bacterium; assembly: GCA_014377055.1. GTDB lineage: Bacteria > Cyanobacteriota > Sericytochromatia > UBA7694 > JACMQJ01 > JACMQJ01. Next base: position 4,115 of record JACMQJ010000363.1, on the reverse strand, counting down.
TTGCAACTTCAGGGCCTGGAGCAACAAATCTCGTTACTGGTATTGCTGATGCTCAAATTGATTCAACTCCTATAGTTTGTATCACAGGTCAAGTAAGTTCTCATTTATTGGGTACAGACGCTTTTCAAGAAACAGATATTATCAGTATTTCGATGCCTATTACCAAATGGAGTTATCAAGTTACAAATGCTGAAGAAATACCAAGAATTATTGCTAAAGCTTTTTATATCGCTGCCTCTGGTAGACCTGGACCTGTTTTGATTGATATTACCAAAGATGCACAAAACCAAATAATAGATTTTGAATACAAAAAGTGTGACAAAATAAGAAGCTATCATCCTTATCCAATTGCTAGTGATCAAGATATTGAAAGAGCAGCTGAATTAATTAATAATTCGACTAAACCGTTACTTTTATTTGGTCATGGTGTAATTATTGCCAATGCTCAAGAAGAATTAAAAACTTTTGTTGAAAAAGCAGGTATTCCTTCGGCTTGGACTATTATGGGACTTTCTGCACTTGATACAGATCACCCATTGAATGTTGGTATGCTAGGAATGCACGGTAATTATGGTCCAAATATAAAAACTAATGAATGTGATTTACTAATCGCTGTTGGTATGCGTTTTGATGATAGAGTTACAGGTGATTTAAACAGATATGCAAATCAAGCCAAAGTAATACATATTGAAATAGATCCCTCAGAAATAAATAAAAATATTCATGCTGATGTAGCAATTATTTCAGATGCCAAAATTGCCTTAAAAAAATTAATTCCAAAAATTAATCCAAATAATCATAATGAATGGCTTGAAGAATTTAAAAAATGTAGTCAAATTGAATATGATAAAGTCAATAAAAATGAGCTATACCCTGAAAAGGGAGAGTTAAAAATGGCTGAGGTTGTCAGAAAAATATCTGAAAGAACAAATGGTAAAGCTATCGTTGTAACTGATGTGGGACAACATCAAATGATTGCAATGAGATATTACAATTATAAGAAACCTAGAAGTAATATAACTTCTGGAGGCTTTGGTACAATGGGCTTTGCCTTACCTGCCGCTATTGGTGCAAAAATGGCTTGTCCTGAGCGTGAAGTTGTTGCTTTTATTGGTGATGGAGGCTTTCAAATGACTTTGCAAGAATTAGGTACTATTTTTCAATACAAGCCAAAAGTTAAAATAGTTATTCTTAATAACAATTTTTTGGGAATGGTTAGACAGTGGCAACAATTATTTTTTGAAAAGAGATACTCTTTTACAACTATGGTCAATCCTGATTTTATTGCTATTGCTAGAGGTTTTTCGATTCAATCAGCCAAGGTGACTGAAAGAGAAAATCTTGATGCTGAAATTGAAAAAATGTTCAGTACTGATGAAGCTTATTTATTGGAAGTTGTTGTGGAAAAAGAAGATAATGTTTTTCCAATGGTTCCATCTGGAGAATCAGTTTCCAATATTAGATTATCATAAGGAATCAAAAATAATATGAAATATAATCATTTGTTTATCGCTACTTTACTTTTTATAACAGCCTGTAATAATACTAATATAGGTGGTGGTGGTAGCTATCGTAATATCTCTGGTAAAGCAACAATTACAGAAATAAAAAATATTAATGATGCAACTTGTCCTGACAGTGTTCAAATATATTTTGATTTTAAACCTGATAATGTAGATGATATAAAAACCTATAAATTTCCTAACTTCTCTGATACACATGCATCACTTTATAGTAATCATTACCCTTCAAGAGCTTGGGTCGTTAGAAAAAATATAAAAATAGGTGATATTTATACTGCTAATCGTGAAGAAATAATTACAGGAACATCAACGCCTTATAGTTTTAATATAGTTGATAAAAATGTTTATCCTTATCAAGATCGTAATCCTGATGGAACATATCAAGACATTTGTAAGCAGTAAGTTAATAGTTTAAAAAATTAGGTAATAATCATGGGAAAATCATTATATACAGATAATAGTAACTCTGAGACAATGAGAAATTTTACTATTTCAATCTTATCAGAAAATAGCATTGGTATGCTACATTCAATTACCATTATTTTTACTAGAAGAAAAATAAATATTGAGTCGATCAATGCTTCTGATTCAGAAGTGCCAGGTGTATACAGATATACAATAGTAATAAAAACTATTCGTTCAACTGCTGAAAAAGTTGTTAAGCAAATAGAAAAATTAATTGATGTTTTATCGTCATTTTTGTATGAAGAAGATCAAGTTCATTATCAAGAATTTTCACTCTATAAAATATCAAAAAAAGTTTTGGTTGCTCATCCAGAGATAGAAAAAATAACCTCTGAGCATGGGGCAAAAATTATGCTAACAGAACCAGAATATGAATTTGTAATTTTTGAAAAAACAGGTCATCGAGAATCTAATAGAAAATTATTAAATGAATTGCAACCTTATGGTGTATCTGAGTTTGTTAGTTCTGGAAGAATTGCCGTTTCTAAATCAAAGAGAGAAACAACTACTTTAATGGAACAACTCGAAAATTCAAAATGTAATGTAATTGAAGCTTAATATAAAATATAAGGAGAATAAAAAATGGCAAAATTAAATTTTGGTGGTGTAGAAGAAGAAGTTGTCACAAGAGAAGAATATCCTCTTACTAAAGCAAAACAAACTTTAAGTGAAGAGGTTATAGCTGTTCTAGGATATGGAGTACAAGGTCCTGGACAAGCATTAAATCTAAAAGATAATGGAATTAATGTTATTGTTGGACAAAGAAAAGACTCAAAAAGTTGGGATAAAGCTTTAGCTGATGGTTGGATTGAAGGAAAAAATTTATTCTCACTTGAGGAAGCCGCAAAAAAAGGTACAATTTTGATGTTTTTATTATCTGATGCAGGTCAAATAGCTGCTTGGCCTATGATCAAAGAAAATTTAACAGAAAATAAAACCTTGTACTTTTCTCATGGTTTTGGTATTACTTTTAGTGAACAAACTAATATTTTTCCTCCTACAAATGTTGACGTTATCTTAGTTGCACCAAAAGGATCTGGTACAAGTTTACGCAGAATGTTTTTACAAGGTAAAGGGCTTAATTCCAGTTTTGCGATACATCAAGATCATAGTGGTAAAGCAAGAGAAAAAGCAATTGCTTTAGGTATTGCAGTTGGATCTGGATATTTATTTGAAACAACTTTTAAAAAAGAAGTGTACAGTGATCTCACAGGTGAGAGAGGTTCATTAATGGGTGCTTTAACTGGTGTGATGGAAGCACAATATAATATTCTCAGAAAAAAAGGACATTCTCCAAGTGAATCATTTAATGAAACTGTTGAAGAACTTACCGAAAGCTTAATTTTGCTTGTTTCTGAAAAAGGTATGGATTGGATGTATGCCAATTGTTCAACTACTGCTCAAAGAGGAGCATTAGATTGGCGACACAAGTTTAGAAAAGCTGTAGAGCCTGTTTTTGAAGAGCTATATGAAAGTGTAGCTTCAGGTAATGAAGCAAAAATATGTATTGACTCCAATAGCCGTCCTGAATATCGTTCTAAATTAGATGAAGAGTTAAGAGAAATAAGAGAATCTGAAATGTGGAGTGCTGGTAAACAGGTTCGTACATTAAGACCAAAGATTTAATTAACTCATCCCCAACCCTTCTCTTTTTTAAAGAGAAGGGAGTAAGAAATCCATCCTAACCTTCCTTTGCAAAGGAAGGCACAAAGAAAAGGAGGGGATAAGAGCAAAGGAAGGAATAAGACAAAAAGATAAAGTGGGGCTAAGAAAAGGAAGGAACAAGATAAAGAAGTGGGCAAGAGAACCATAACCTATTTTAATCTCTCCTCATTTAGAGATAAATATCTTAAAAACAGATAATATTTTTCTTCAAGTCCTTTCTCTATTTTTTGCTTTATCTATTGACTTTTATCACAGTCGCTACGCTCGAACTGGTAAGTATTACAGCTTTTTTAATCTTTTAGCTTAACACCTATGGGTTTCCTACTTGTTCACCGACATATAAACTTTGCAAAACTAATTTTTAATAAGTATAAATTATTGAAGCTTACCTTTTTCTATAGCTTTAATATGTAGATGGTTTGTAGCGTCAGGAAACATATACAATATCTCAATATTTTTATT
>JACMQJ010000362.1 GCA_014377055.1 Candidatus Sericytochromatia bacterium | reverse complement strand
GAGTATATTCAGTTTTTCCGTTTACAGTATTTATTCCCCATTTCCCAACATTCTTTTCATTACTTGCAAATATATTTATATTTGATGCAATATCATAAACAACCATATAAACATGCTCATCTCCAGGTGCTGGTATATGGTGCATTGTAATGGCATAAGAAACTGTTTCTACAGGTGGGTTGCTCCATGAAAGATATGGTGAGGCACTAGCTCCATCGCAAGTGTATTTTTTTGGATAATCACCACCATCAACAAAATCTACACTACTTAACTTAAATCCTGTTGATGGTTTGATTGAATTAATACTTGTTGGCACTGTGGATTTAGTATCAATAGGTTGATAATTTTGACAAGCAAAGAGTGAAAGTACCAGACTTGCTAGTAAAAAGTTCTTCATAAAACTAATTTCCTTAGAATAATGTACAACATTTTTATTTACAGTCCTAATAATAAATTAGAACGAAAGTAAAATTAATACCGTGAAAATATTTAAGCATACACTTCCATTCCAGTTTAAACAAACTACACAGAAATCTATAACATACAGTTATTTCAGAAAAATATTGTTTTTAATTCTTAAGAAAATAGCAGTAGTACGGTGTTAATTCAAAATAAAAAAATATAAAAACAAGTTTTTAATCTCAATTGACTATATGTCTACTATGTATTTATTATTGGGTTTAAAATATTAAAAATGAGTGGCATACCTTTAAATAACAATCAAACTATCCTAAACAGCTGGAATACAAATAAAACCGACAAAGGCTTAACTTTAAATGAAATAAAAAATGCCGCTGATACTAATAAAGATGGTAAATTAACAACAGATGAATTAAAATCAAAAGGCTTATCTGATAGTCAATCAAGTAAAATAATAAACACAATTAATACTATTGATATAAAGGACAAATTTTTTTCAAAAATTGGTATAAAAACAGATAGTGGACAACGAGTTATTGTCAAATTATTTGAAATGGATGAAAAAGCTTTACCTGGTGGATCAGAAGCTATTTCTGTGACTGATATACAACAAGGTCATCGTCCAACCTGTTATCTTCTTGGTGCAACAAGTGCGTTAACTCATCAAAGACCACAAGACATAATGAAACTGATTGAAAAAAATAATGATGGAACATATACAGTAACATTTCCTGGTTTACCAGAAACAAAAAAAGTAAACGTTCCTATTGTGACACCATTAGGTATTATTCCATTTGCTCAACCAAAAATAGAAATAAAAAATGCTAATAAAATAACAGTACAACCACCAACTGCTGAAGAGTTAAAAAACTATACACATAAAGGTTTAAATAATTCTACATGGGTCGCTATTGTAGATAAAGCCTATAATCAATATTGTCAAAATTATGGAGTTAAGGCAAATTATATTCCTTCTTATCCACAAGAGAAAGCATCAGACTATGGTATGCCTTGGGAAGGTGTACAAGCTTTGACTGGAAATAAAACGGAACATTATATGGTAGATTTGACCAGAGACTCAAAAATGCTCAATAATATAAAAGAAGCACTTGATGACAAAAGAATTGTTGTTGCTTGCACAATTGGCAAAGGTGACACAAAGCCAGAGAAAGGTGAGTTAAGAATGTCAAATGCTCATGTCTTTGGAATAATGGGTGTTGATACAAAAAATAAAACTATCACAGTTCGTGACCCTTATGGACAAGTTCAGTATATGGGTGATAATAAGAAGCTTATTGATGATCGTAGTAAAGATGGATTCTTAGTACTCGGTATGGACAAATTCAATAAATATTTTACTGACCTTGTTATAGAAACAAAGAATAAGCTTTAGTATAATTTTAGAGAGAGAGGATTAAATGTTTATTGATTGTAAATAAATGTTTAATGTGGGTTGAAAGATGTGACTTGTTATTGTAGTATTAGTAATTGCGTTTGGGGAAAGTTAAGTTAAGCGAAAGTTTAACAAGTGACTTAAGTTTTTAAAATCAGACAGCTTAAATTGACAGACATCGATGAAAGAGCTGTAGTTTGGGCGAGATTTTGAGAGTGAGAGAAATTAGATAAGACAAGAGCTAAAGCGTAAAAGACAAGAAGAGAACGAGATAGATTTTTTTTAATAAAGAACCTTAACAAGTAAATATTTGGCAAGAACAAGATTTTGTTTGAAGTTAAAGATGAGTTTTAGTTCAGCAAG
>JACMQJ010000361.1 GCA_014377055.1 Candidatus Sericytochromatia bacterium | reverse complement strand
GTAAGGAGTGAGTTATAGCCATCAGGTTCTATCTTCCAAACATTTTCATTAAAAGTACCCCAGTTTAAAACTTCAAGTCTTTTTAGACGGAAACCTGTTTGACTTCCTAAATTTGCTAAATCTGAATTAACTTTATTCATAACTTCCTGCATATTCCCTTAAATCATGTTCTATTTGTTGTAACTTATCAGCGGTAATGTAAGCATTTAAAATTCTGTTTATTTCGTATTCTTCTTGCTCATTTTTTAATTTTCTCAAAAATCCATATTCAACTAGTTTATTGATATGTTCATTAACTCTGTCAAACATTTTTGCTTCATTGGTCGTAATCGGTAAAAATATTTTCATCATATCTTTAATTTTGTCTTTGGTTATGATGATTCTAGTATCTCCACCAGTTATATCAGCCTCAAGTAATCTTTTGCGTAATAATACACATAAAAGAGTTACAGGATATGACATTTGTCTTTTATCAACCATTTTTGGTAAATGAGCTTCTTCTTCGGCATATTCTCTTTGTCTTAAAAAAGCATAGCCTTCATCGTCATCAAGAAATATATATAAGCCGATAGCATCAAAGTATTTCTTTAATTCTTCACGGTACTCATTAAGTAGCTTCCAATTCTGATCCTCAGTCTTGTAAACGACTCCTTTTAATAAATTTATTATGGTTGATGAATAAGGTAACATTTTTTCCTCAAATAATTATCTACAAAATATGGTCTGTGGTAATTCTACTTCCATATACTTACCAGTGTCTTTGTTAAAAATAACAATAGTTTCTTTTAGATCTTCATTAATAATTGCTTTATCATTTTTGGCAGCAATGCTAAAATAGGTAATTACTTCGGCAAGACCTTTGTTGACAGGGTATCTTTCGGTAACTTGTTTTAATGTTACTTGTAATCTATTTTTTAATATTTCCTGAATTCTCTGTCTTAATTCTTCTGGATCAATATACATTTGTTGATAAAGTGCATTAGTGCTAACACTTGTTTCACCATCATTAACGACTGTATCTCTTAGATCAATAGTTCTTGGTGGATTAAATAAAGGTTTTTCCATAATAAAATCAATCTTTAATTTATCATCTATCTCAGTGAATATTTTTTTAGTAGGATGTTTGTCAGCAACATTCATAGCGGTAGCTTCAATACTTTTAATTATACTCATCATACGTTTATTTTCAAATAAATGTTGATCATCAAGGTATCTTCTAAGTTGTTCAATAATAACTGAATTTGTCTTATTGACTCTATCACCAGCTTCAATTAAATTTACTTTTAATCTACCGATAATACTATCTTCTCTCATCATACCAATTTGTGGAAGTGCCAGAACACTATCAGTCAGATCATTTAATTCATCCTGTTTTTTTTGTGACATCAAAAATTCCCAAAAAGATTTAAAACTTCTACCTTGATCTGTGTCCCAAATTAAATCTTGAATTCTAAATATTTCATCAAGTAATTGACCTCTGGATATATTAGAGCTAATTTGTTTTTTTCTAATTTCACTATCCAATTCTCTAAAGTTTTGTTCAATTTGCTTAAAATCTGAAAGTAATTTTCTGGCTGTATCTTCAACATTCATGAAGCGTTCTCTTACTTTGGTGTCATCAAAAATCTCAAGTTTACCAGCTTTAAGCATTTTTATTTCAAATTCGATTCTTTCTTTTTCAGATTCTAATTCTTCCAATCTTTTGCTAGTATCACCAGATGTTTTAAAGGCTAATTCTTTTAGACCTGAAAAAATATTTTTTAACCTTGATTCAGCACTAACAAATTCTTTTTTGTTAAGGTCATTAATCCAGCCAAGAGTTTTTTCGGTAGCTGGTGTTAGTTCAAATAATGGCTCATCATTGTTGGTTTCATACCATGTTCTAAGAAACCCTTCATCAGACCACTTTTGTAAATAGACACCTGCTGAGAGAGGATAGTTTTGACCTTCTTGATTTAATAGATAAATATAATCTGAGAGTCTTGATTCTAGCTCTACAGTGGTAATACTATTTCTATTTTCTTTTTTGAAAATCTGAAAGAGAAAACTAACTATTAATGGTGTATTCTCAAGCTTGAGAAGCCTAATAGCTGTATTATTATCTTTTAAGTTTTTTATGTACTCGTATTCCATTACTTCTCAATCACGTTTAATAGATTTAATTACTTAATACTTAGGTTATATCAACCACTTTAAATATTATTTAAACATACTTTAATCTTTGAATTATGTTGCATCTCTCACAAATGAATTTAGTTTTTGATAGATTTTACAGATACTTTAACTTTACTGAGGTTAATATAAAAAATACTTTGTTTCATTATAAATGAACATTAAACGATAAAATAAAATATCATTCTTTTCTACAAAATTAATATACAAGTTATATATTTTTGATTTTTCATATATTTCCTTTGACTTGTATCTATCTATTTTAGAATAAGAGCTAAATTCTTTTTTTAGACTGATAAGATTAAGTATTTTTTCACAGGAGACATTAACTTGAACAGGAAATATTTCTTCCTCGACGTTATATTTTTCAGCAACTAAATTAACTTTGCCAATATTAATTTCACCATAATTAATTAATTTATCTTTTACTCTATTTTCAAAAGTAGTTTGTTCTTCAAATGGAGTTCTAAATGTATCACTAATATCAATAGAATTACAATCATGGATAAGTTGATTAAAAAGGAATTCTTTTGGTCTATCGGGTAATAAATTTAATATTTTTAGTCTATCCGATTTAACTTTAACCATCTGTCTTGAAGGGTCAACAGTTTTTGTATTAAGATCTAAAATATATTTTTTGTCAATAAATATCAATGATAATTCATAATTAAGTTTATTTTTCTCAAAATAATATTTGATATAAAGATTATGAAAAATAGAAGAGTTATGCAAATCTTCGGCATCTTTATTGTCAATATTTATTTTAGAAATAAAATTTTTAGTAAGTTTTGAAAAATCTAATATTTTTTGACAGCTAATTGTAATTTTGATTGGTAATAATTTATTTTCAAGGGAATAATCCTCTGCTATAATCTGTACTTTGCCAATATTTATATAATCATAATCTATAAGCTTATTGAACAATTCTTTATCATAATTATCTTTTTTTTCAAGAGCTTCTTTTTCTGTATCGAAAGGTGATTTTTCAAAATCTTTACTCTGAAAATTAATGTTATCACAATTATTTTTTGGCTTTTTAGACCATATTTTGATCGTTCCATTTCCCAAACCAGCAATTAATTTACCATTAGTTTGAGCTAAAGCCCCAATCCAATCTGAGTTTCCAGATATAGAATCAGATAAGTTACCATCCATATCAAATATTTTGATCGTTTTATCATCAGAGCTAGTAATTATTTTGTTTTTATTTGATATGACAGACCAAATGGCGGCATTATGAGCATTTATATTTTTTATTAAACCTAAATTTTCTGAATTCCATATTTTGATAGTTCTATCTTTGGAAACAGTTATTATTATATTTTCTTCAATAGATATAGATGTGATACTATCCTCATGCTCCTTACAGCTTGATAATAGACTACCTGATGAAATATCATATATTTTTAGAGTTCCATCACTCAATCCAGCAACTAGACGATCGTTAGATATAGCGAGTGACCAAGCACTATATTCAAGATTAATAACAACTAATATTTTTTTATCTTCTAAACTCCATATCTTAATTGTTCGATCAAGCGAGGACGAAATAAATTTGTCATCATATCCTATAACGGAATAGATGTGGTTATTATGCCCTAATATAGTACAACTAAGTTTACCTGATTCTAAATCCCATATTTTGATAGTTTTATCGTTTGCACCTGAAATTATCTTATCATTATGGATGGTTAGAGCATGAATACTACCAGTATGACCAATGAGAGTATTTAATAAGTCACCTGAATTTAAATCCCATATTTTAATAGTTTTATCATCTGAACTTGATAAAAGTTTATTTTCATTTATTACAGTAGATGTAATATCAGAGTTATGTGCTTGTATATTTTTTAGTAACTCACAGCTAAAAATATATGGTTGGTAGGTATTATTTGCTATATATTCTAATTTTACTTGATATTCTTTTTTATAAGTTTTTTTTACTATTCTAAGCTCGTCCATAAGTATTGTTTATTTATAATTTTTTATCGAATTTATATAATTAAAATAGTTATTTTACTGTTTTTAAATTATTGCTTATTTATTATTAACTGATATAATTAATTAACTTAAATATGCAATTTTAATTGTTATCTATTTTTAATTATTTTAAGTTATTTACGTTTTAATGTACATAGCTAAAAAGTTGAAAAAATAATAACTTTTTTTAGTAAATATTTACACAAAAATATTAAGTAGGATTTACACGTAATATGATAAAAAAAAGTAATGCAAGCAAGTTATGTACTTATTTACTAGCTTTAGCTTCTATCAGCACCTTTGCACTTTCAGCTCTTCCTGTACAAGCTGAAACAACTACAGATAACTTAAAAGATATAAGTTCTGATCATTGGGCTTATAATGCAGTAAAAGAATTGGTTGATAAATATAATGTAATGAGTGGTTTTCCTGACAAAACATTTAGAGGGACTAAAACATTTACTAGATACGAAGCTGCCGCTGCATTATACAAAGTAATGCTCAAAGTTGAAGAGCTTATGGGTAACCAACCAAAAAATATTGCTACTGTTAACCCTAAAGTTAGTAGTGAAGATCTAAAAACCTTAAAAGATTTGAATGATGAGTTTCGTAGAGAGCTTGATGCAATGAAAGCATCCAATGCAACAGAATATGCCAAAATAAAATCAGTTGAAGATGATCTAGCTAAAGTAAAGGTAGATTTTGGTAAATTAAGATTTGGTGGTAATTTTGAAGCAGGCTTTGATGACACACTTGAAGACACTTACAGACCAGCATATTATTCAAACTATAGACTTGATATGAGAGCTAATATTAATGATAGTACTTCAATAAACTCAAGATTTGCGGGTTCATTTAGTAGTGAAGTCCAAGAAAAAGTTGATAATGGTGTTAAGAAGAAAAGTGATAACGAAGTAGCTGCTCTTAACTTTGCCCAAGCATGGTTTAATTATGCTCCAGCGAATACTTTTTTAAATCCTAAAGTAAAATTTGGTTATATGAGTCTTGGTAAATTAATAGATGCTGGAACAAGTATACCTTCATACTTTTCAGGATCAACAGGTAATGCTGGCCCAGACCTAAATAGTGGTGGTAAAAAAAGAGGTCTTCGTATATCAAAAACTGTATCAGCAGGTGTTGAAGTCGGTAATGGTCCATTTGCATTAACTTTAGCTGCAACTCCTCAAACTTTTGCGGCACAAGCCAAAGCAAATTTTGGGTTTTTAAAAGTTAAATTATTAGCTGATGCTGACCAAACCCTTTTTATTGGTGAAATTGTTCAAGATCCTATTCATAATGAAGCCATAATTGTAGATTTGGGTAATGACACTTTTGGAGCCTCATTTCAAGCTAATTTCAGAGGTGTTGCTGACGATTTTCAATGGCGTGCGGCTTCTGGAACGTTACATTTAAATGTATTTAATTTTGAACTGGGTGGTGTAGGTAAATTTGAAAATGAATCTTCACAACAAATAATTGCTGGTGCATATATCAAAACACCAGATAAATTTGGTACATTAAATATTCCAAGCTTGACCTTTTCATTACAAGAGCCATTAACATTATTAAGTGGAACAATTTATGAAGGCTCAAATCTTGGGGATAAAGCTGGTTTTAATATTTCAGTAGGTTATGATAATCCATTCTTACCTAACTTAAGTATTTATTTTGACCAAAAATCAAATGTTTTATTTAGTAGTGATCCAAAAGATACTATTGCCACTACTTATGGCATCAATTCATCTATAGATTTCTAGTTATTAATCATGAAGACACATTACAAAAGTGATTTAGTAATGTATC
>JACMQJ010000360.1 GCA_014377055.1 Candidatus Sericytochromatia bacterium | reverse complement strand
TATCTATTTCTTCTAATAGTTTCTATAGGTCTAAGCTTAACAGCTCTTCTAGCAGGGATAATACTAGCAAATAGACAAACAACAAATGCCGAAATAGAAACAAAAATAAAATCATTTGCTTGCATATCTATTGGTAAATTACCTATTATATAAACATCGCTTGGTAAGCTTATCGGATATCTTGATAATAATGATGAAACAAAATATCCAGAGAGACAGCCAAAGACAATGCCAGATATACCAATTGACATACCCTGATATAGAAAAATCAAACTAATATTCATTTTACTCGCACCTATTGCTCTTAAGATGCTTATCTCCATTGTCTTTTCTAATACAATCATCACTAATAGATTAGCTATACCTAACATTGCTACAATAATAATAAACATCATCACCAAAAAAATAACTTTTTTTTCCATTGCCATCGCTGACAACAAACCTTTATTATCTCTTAACCAACTTCGCACATTAAAAGCAGGGACAATATCAAGTATTTTTTCTGAAATCTGGTCTGCTTGAAATGGATCTTTTAATTTTACTGACAAAGTATTAATTGCATTTGGTAATTTATAAATATTTTGTGCTTGAATTAAATTAATATAAGCAATTCTGACATCTATTTCATAAAAATCGGCACGAAAAATACCTGTAATCTTTAATGGTGTAATTGTGCCCACACCAGTTACTAGCTGTATACTATCACCTATAGATAAAGCCATTTTTCTTGCTAACTCTGATCCTAAGACTATTCCAGATTGACTTTTTTTATCAAGATTGCCTTTGATAATATATTTTTTCCAATCAGAGTTCTTACTTTCTAATTCTGGATCAACCCCAAAAACTAATACACCTTTTACTTCAATACCATTGTTAATCAATGCCTGACCTTTTATTGCAGGCGTTACAGAGCTAACTCCATCTATACTTTTTAGTTTATTGATAGATTGTTGATAATTAAGTATACGATCGCTCAAAGCTGATTCTATAGAGATATGAGGATTAGTACCTAATATTTTATTTACTAAATCTTTTTCAAAACCATTAGTTAAGGATAATGCACAAATGAGTATCATTACCCCAACCGAAACGCTGAGAATAGCTAGAGTTGTTTGCTTCCACTTTGCCCTTAATTGTTTAACAGCAATGAATAATTCAATATTTTTGTCGAGCATTTATTGAGGAACAAATGGTCTTTCACCAGCGATACCCATACCAAAAATTGCAAAGTCATATTTTGCAGGATCATTTGGATCAAATTGTTTTAATCTTTCGGTTATTTCTTCAGCAGTTTTCCAATCATCTTGTTTACGTGATGTTAAGCCTAATTCTCTGGAAAGCTTCGATACATGAAAATCAAGTGGAATAAGTAACATTGAAGTTGGAACTTCTGACCAGATACCAATATCAACATTATCTTTTCTGACGACCCAACGTAAAAACATATTTAATCTTTTGCAAGCACTACCCTTGTTGGGGTTAGGTAATAAAGACTTTATTCTACTTGGTATTTCGAGCATATCAGGAGGAGGTGCAAAACTAAATATTTTTTCGGTAAAATGAATCAATGCCTCTTTGACATTCTTTTGTTTGCTTGGATCAAGACCTTCAAGAAATAAGTTTTTGATTGATCCATATTGGTTAAGTACTTGTTTTAGAAGAAAAATAATTGCCACAATATCAGTTCCAGGTATATTTTTGTAAGCAAAATGATTAAAATCTTTGAATCTTTCAGCATGAATATCAAAATCAAATTCGGTAACAAATTTATAAGGTGATTTTTCCATCATATTTTCTAATTTTTCTAAGCTTGCAACAATTGATGTTCTTTTTCCTTGTGCCATCATAGCAGCAATAAAGCCCATAACTTCTTGATCTTTAACATCTGTATAACGATAAGGAAAACGTAAAGGATCATTAGTAATGAAATCAGGTATCTTGTACTTTTCAACCATGGCATCAAGATAATTATGTAAATTACTTTTTTCTTTTACTTGGGTCACTGTTTCTGCGTTAATAACTTTTTCTTTAATTGCTTGTTTTGGATTGCTCGTATTAGATTCTTCAGTTAATACTGTTGAAAATATATCTAATTGCTCCATATTTTTAATACCTAATTAATATCTTTTTATATAGTAAATAATAATCTTAACACAAAAGATCTTATATAATTAAATTAGTTAGCTTATTAAGTTATAAAAAAATTATTAAGTTTTTATAGAGATAATTTATGGAAATGATTAGTTGGCTTGAGGATGATTATTATCATCTTTTGGGAATAAGTCAAAGCTCTACAGTTGAAGAGATACACAAGGCATATCGCCTTAAGGCTAAACAAACTCATCCTGATATTTATCCCTTAGATTCAACTGATCGTATTTTAGCCGAAAAAAAGTTTAGGACATTACTCTTGGCAAGAGATACACTCCTTGATATTGATCAAAAAGATGAATATGACAATCAAAGATTAGTAGCACAACAATGTTATTTATCATATATCTCAACTAGTTACTCTTTACCCTTAAATAAGGAAACTATTGTCAAAAAACCTTCATTTAAAGATCAGCTTAAAGAAGAAATGGAAAAACAAGATTCTAAATCTTATACATATTCTGAAGAGGATAATAGTTATATTCCTCAGCAAGAATATACCGATTATGAATCTATGTCCAAAGAAGAAAGAGCAAATCAGTATAAAAAAGCTGGTGCAAAAAAGTTTTATGCCTTAGCACTAAGATGTATTGGTTATAAAGATTATCGCCGAGCAATGATGTATTTTAAATCAGCTCAACATCTTGACCCTAGTGTTATAATCCCTAGACAGTATTTTCCTTCTTACTAATAAATCTAAAAACCATATCCTGCGCCAATACTAAATCCTGATGTACTTGAGTTGTATGTATCCTGAAAATATGATTTTGAAGAATATTTTGCTTGCAAAAATGCCCCTAATAAATCATATCTAAGATATATTCCATAATCAAAACCATTTAAGCTTGTTGGTAAAGTACCACCTTGATCTTGACTTAAACTTATCAAAGGATAATAAGAAGCATAACCGCCTAAGACTAGAGGCATGTATTTAATTGGTCTGCTTGCTATATTTAAATCAAGTCCAACACCTAATTTTTGATTACTATAATCAAGATAATCTTTATCTCTAGGATCATCTTGATTGAATGTTTGATTTGCAATGCTTGTATTATGCCAAAAGCCTTTTATACTTGGTGCAATTTCTACTGTATCTTTGATAATACTAAAGACGTATCCAGCTTTTAAATTAATAAGACTATTAGCTAAGTCTGATTTATCCTTATTCTCTGTTCTTAAAAGGGAAGCACCCATATTTTGATAGTTAAGTTCTAAAATAAATGAGCTAAGTTTTCCAGAAATATCTAAGCCAAAGCTGTCATTAAATCTGCCTTTAGATATAAAATTATTGTAGCTTTCATTAAAAGTTAAATTGTTATAGTTAATGTTGGCACTTAGATTTGGAAACATTGGTAAGTAATTAGGTGTAAGCTCTAGCTTTATTTTGCCTTTAATTGAAGATACTTTAATACTTGTTTCTTTATAATTATCTAGCTTTATTAAAATATAATCTTCAATAGAACTTACATGAATAAAAAACTCACCTTTTTGATCTGTTATAACTTCAGATAATGAAGAAATAACTTTAACTTTTTCTAGTGGTTTGCCAGTATTGGCATCAACTATTTTACTGAGCAAATAACTACCAATATTTTTAGTTTCTAAAGGTTCAACACTATTAGTATTTAGTTCATCATCGGCTTCAGCAAAAACAACATTTTGATAAGTCAAAGTTAAACTACATACCAAGAATATCCTAACTAGCTTACTATGAAAATTTCTATGATTATTTTTTTGTCTTTTAATAAAATTATTTTCGCTCAAATTAATCCTTCTAATTAAATTTTTAATTATTAAGTTAATTAATTGTATTCGTTATATAAATAATAATTCAATAAGAATTATTATTTATGTGAGTGATTAGACAATTAAAATAAGTAATATTACATGCTAACATTACATTTGCTAATAATATTAAGTTAAACAATTTTGAGGGAAAATGATACCGTATTTTGAACTAGGGAAACTTTTTACCATTCCTTTTATAAATAAAGATGTTCAATCTTTTGGTGTATTAGTGGCTATAGGTATTATTATTGCGTATAATCTTGGTCAATGGAAAGCAAAACAAAATGGTTTGGATCAAGAAAAGTTTTCTTCACTAGTAACATTTATGCTAATTACTGGATTTATTTTTGCACATATCTTTGATCATTTATTTTATCATTTTGATGAGTTAGTAAAAAATCCGTTTAGCATATTATATTTTTGGTCTGGATTATCTTCATTTGGTGGTTTTTTTGGCTCATATATGGGGATACTGTATTATTGTAAAAAACACAAATTAAATATGTATGCTTATGCTGATGTTATATGCTTTGCTTTACCTGTAGGGTATATTTTTGGACGTGCTGGATGTGCAGTTGTTCACGATCATATAGGTGCAAGAACAAATTTCTTTTTGGGAATAAATTTCCCTGATACAGTACATGGTCAATATATTGCTAACTTAGCAGGAACAAGGCATGATTTAGGCTTTTATGAAATGCTTCTGGCGATATTTATTAGTTCTATATTTTTAATATTACGTAATAAAAAGAATGTACCTAATGGTTACTATGTATCTTTACTTTGCTTAATATATGCTCCTGTGAGATTTTATTTTGACTCTCTTAGGGCTACTGATTTATCAGGTGC
>JACMQJ010000359.1 GCA_014377055.1 Candidatus Sericytochromatia bacterium | reverse complement strand
TTATTTATCTTTTTTCAGATAAATCAGAGAGGCCTACTAAAACACTTGTTGATAGTTCTAGCGGTGGAGCAGAAGTATGTGCTATTGTATGTGTAACATGTATTTAAATTGATTTCTGTCATTGGTATTTATGGTATAATTCCTTAACTTTAAAGGATTATATTATGAGTTCGCATATGTCATTTTATTTTGGTGCTTTCGTTGAGTTTCCAAAGGTCAGCTTGATGGAAAAAGTAACTATTAATCGTTGCTCCAACTCAAGCTGTGTTAACCACTCAAAATTTACTAAAAATTCTAAATTTTGTCCTGATTGTGGAAAAATTATTGAAGATCATAATTATTCACACAGTGTTGAGCGAGTTCTTTCAACAGAAGATCTTGACGATATTGAGTGCAATACTTTGGAATGGAGTGATATTCTTTCATCAACTAATGGTTTAAATGTTTATACAAGCAATCTCATGGGAGAAACTGGAGCTTGGCATTGGTACGATAGTGAACAAAAAATAAAAATTATTTCAGAAGATGATATTAAAAAAATGAAGGAAAACTTTACTGAACAATTAACTAAAAAAGGTTTTTTTGAATTTGTTAAAAAACATTTTGATATCGATATTCAAGTTCAATTTGGTACATTCACGTCTTGGGACTAATGTGACGTTATTGCGATTTTTAAAAACTTTATCATCTTTGGATTGTAAAACTGATAGCATTTTCCGATAGCGGTAAGGCGCAGAATTGATGAAACGATGGATCTAAAGGTGTTTTTCCATAAGAAGAAAATGACAAGCAGATATTTATAATTAATGAGCAACTTAAAGAGATTACTCTTATACTACAAAAAATTAACAGTCATAGGAAAAAATCTAGGAGTAAATACTTTTGAATGGTGACGGTCTATTGTAAGAATTTTTTGTTTGTTCATTAATTTTATACTTAGGAGTGCTTTCATCCCGATGATTCGGATCATTTAAAATTGCAGCAAGTGTAATTTCATTATTATCTTTTAATGATGGATCTGCATGCACAATAGCTCCACTAAATTGTGTCACAGCAGCTTTTACAATGTTTTTATTTTTCTTCAGATCAGGAGTCGCAAACTCTAACGCTAAACCGTTTTGCTTAACAGCTTCCATAACAACTTCTGTATCGCCTCTCATTTTTTCTGAAGCAAACTTTATTAGTGTTCCATCTCTGGAAACACACTTCATGGTAAATTCTCTATCCTCTTTTAGCTTTTCTTTCTTGAAATAATCTGGTGCGAAATCGAATGCTTTCGGATTTTGATCCATTGCTGTATTGATTATTTCTCTGTCATTTTTCATATTTTCAGGTACAAACTTCAAAGCCAAACCATTTTGTTTTACGGCAAGAAGAACGATTTCTTTATTATTCTTAATTTCTTCACTAGCATGTTTTAAGAGATTACCTTGTTTCTTTACTACAAAAGACATAATATCTTCATCGTTTTTATATTTTTCACCAATACTTTTGAAGTTTTTAATATCTTCCTTTAATAAAATCATAATTGTTTCTTTACCTCTTTGATAAGACAATTTTTTATTATTTTGAGGACTTGCAAAATCTATTGGAATCAGACTTTCACTGTTACCAAATTGAGATGAATTATTCATTGCCAAGCTTCTCATATTGGCAATGTTGAATACTACTTTTTGTTTTACTGGAACAGTTTGCATTTTTTTAACTCCATCTTATATTTATAATATAAAAAAAAAGTAACGCAAATTTAAAATTAAAACAAAGTGCAATGTGAAGAAATATTTATTAAAAATAGAATACTAATTGTGTTATAATTTGCTTTTAACCTCTTGGGAGTGATTAAATGGATTTTTTCTTTGGTGTGGCGGCAGGCATAGCAGTTTATAAATGGCTTTTTAAAATCATGGGTATTGATGATGGTGTGGCAGAAGCTACAGGCTGGATGGTAGGCATTGGCCTCATTGTTTTCATGGAAAGCATTAAGTCTTTATTTGCACGCAGTAGCACTAGGGATAATGTTTTGAAAGCACGAGTTAAAGAGCTTGAATCAGAGATTCGTACTCTTGAAGAAAAAGATAAGGTTGCAAAACAAAAACTCGACGGCTTAAATTTCTTCAAAGAAAAAGAAATGTAATTATAGAGTTTGGGGATATTCTACTTGTTTTTACTTTTTTCAAAAAAATTAATACCAGTAAGTAATTTTGAAAACTCATTTAAAACTTCACGACTATTAGGTAAATTTTTTAGCTTTCTGTTTTTTTTTATAGATTTATTATGAAGAATTTTATTTTTTAAGGATTATTTATGTTATACAATGAAGAGCTTCGTGAATGGATTTCTGAAAATGCAGTTAACACCTACCATGGTGAATTTAATGGTATTTCTGAGCTTAGCATAGCTCAACTCGGCGCTTTGCAAGTTTTGGTTCAAGCTGCTATCCGTGAACGCCTTGATGAAATTAATACGAATAAAAACACCCAAGAGTAGATTAAGAAATCATACCCTAATTTCGAGTAAATTTGCTATGCCTAGAATGAAAATATGATTATAGATTATCAATTAAATCAATATGAAAAAGAAATCTTCAATAATTTTTTCTTAAAAGAAAGTAGTCAAGGCAAAAAATACAGAACTTGGATAGATAATTTTTTAAATAGTTACGGCTTAAAAATAGAAAAAGATCAAAATAAATACTCTGTTAAACATCAATTTAATTTGATGTGGAACCCAAATACACATCTAATACAATATATTCTTAAACAAGAACGCCCACTTGTTCCAACAAGGTTCAAATATATTTTAAAACTGAACTCTGATTTAAATATCACAGACGAAAGTGGCAACAATCTTTTACATCTTTCATCGGAGAAAAAAGTACACCATTGGATACTAGCTTTTTTTTTAAATCATCACAATTATGATGCTTATCAAACAAATAAAGATATTCATACATATCACACTTTATTTGTAGAAAAATTTGATAATAATTTACTATGTAAAGTTCCTAAGCAAAATAGTGAAGATTTTATTCATCTTATACAAGATACTCACATTTTATTTCATGTACTCAAGCAATTTAATGATTATTTAATAAAAGATTATATAACTCATACTGCTTTTGATAAATTTATTAAAAACTGTGATACGATCTTGCATTATTTAAATTTATTTCAAGAAAAAGTTAACTCTCCAACATCTGGGTTGATAAAAGACAGTTATTTGGAAGAAACTCAAAATTTTGAAAAAACTTTAAACTATATTAAGCTGTCAAAATATTTAAAAGAAACCAAATCTCAGAAATTACCAAAAATATGATTGAAAAAATTGAATCTGACATTCTACAACTGGAACAGTTTTTCCTTGCTGTTAGAGACTATATTGTTCAACAAAATTCATGGAGTTGCTACTATATTTAAGGAGGCCTTGAGTCTGCGACCCTTAACCCTAAAACTTCTATTTTCTTATAAGGTGAAAATGGTACGGACAATAAAGAATCAAGTGGAGGAAGATATTTAAAAAAATGCATAAATATTGGTTTGAAAGCTTACGATAATTCTCTTCAAATTCTAGGGTTAAAGATTATTTTATCCATGAGTGGACCTAAAACAATCAGCATTACGAAAAACCAGGTATTTAATTCATTTTTAAACCAATACAAACCAAG
>JACMQJ010000358.1 GCA_014377055.1 Candidatus Sericytochromatia bacterium | reverse complement strand
CTTGAAAGAAATTTTTATTCTCGATCTGGTGAGATAGATATTATTGCTCAAGATAACTCTATAATTGTTTTTGTTGAGGTTAAGTATAGAACAAATAGTTCTTTTGGTTCAGCGATAGAATCAATATCAACAAAAAAAATTATTCGTATTTGCAAAACAGCAAAATTTTATTTAAAAAGTAAAAATGATTTTGAGGCTCGCTTTGATGTTATCTCAATTAATAAGGATCAAATTGAGCATATTGTTAATGCTTTTGATTATGTTGAGTGATTATATAGATATATTTAACTTATCACGTTCTTGAATTAGTTGTGCAATGACACTTATAGCTATTTCATGAATATTATTTGTACCAATATCAAGACCAATTGGACAATAAAATAAATCTCTATCTGAGTCAGATAAACCAGCTTCTTTTAAATCTTTGAATAAAATATTTGCTTTGGCTTTACTGCCAATAACACCAATATAAGGAAATTTCCGAGTTTTTAATATTTCTATCAAAACAGGCTTATCAGTTGTATGCCCCATACTCATTAGTAATACAAAAGATTTTTCAGGTATTTCTTTAACATATTCTTTCATTTCGGATAAACAAATAGTTTTTAAGTTTTCTGATTTTGGTAGCTTATTTAACCATTCATCCCTAGAATCAATACAAGTTATTTGACAATCAAGGTTTATTAACATTGGTATTAGGGCATTAGAAACATGACCTGCTCCAAAAATAACTATATTCCATAAATTAAAATTAAATACTTCAAAAAACAATTTTACTGTACCACCACAAGTCATACCAACATCTTTATTTAAATTCCACTGAACAAATAAGTTTTTTTTTGAATATTCTCTATCAGTGATTAACCTTATTGCTTCTTCAATAGATTTTTTTTCAACTTTTCCACCACCAATTGTTCCAAAATATAGTCCATTTTTAGTAACAATCATTTTGGAGCCTTGATCTTGGGGTGTACTACCTAATGTTTCAACTAAAACGACTGAAACAAAAGGAATCTTTTTTTCTAATAAACTGATAACTTTATTGTAATATTCAATCATTATTGTTTAAAAATTATCTTTTTTATTTCTTAATATACTAAAAGCTTCTTCTGAACTATATTTATCTAAATTAAGTATTTCTTTTTTTAAATACTTATCTCTTACCATAATAAAAGGATTATATTTTAATTCTGTTTTAATATTTGTAGGAACAGTCATTTTGTTATCTTGGCGTTCAAGTTTTATTCTTTGTCTATAATCGGCAAAATATTTTGAGTTTAAAGAAGACGAAAAATTTAGATTGCTTTCAGTGTATTCATGACCACAATAAATAGGTGTTGAATGGTCAATATTATCAATAATTTTTTCTAGTGAATGATACATTTGTTTTGGTGTACCCTCAAATAATCTTCCACAACCAGAAGCAAATAATGTATCACCAACAAAAGCAGCTGATTTATTATAATAACATATATGTCCCAAAGTATGACCTGGTATATTTAGAACGTTTAAAGTTATATCACCAATATTTACTTTATCACCTTCATCTAAGCCATCAGTTTGACATTCTATTCTTTTATGTTGTAAATCATAATCAGAACCATAAAATTTAATTTGTTTATACTTTTCAAAAATAGCATTATTTCCACCTGTATGATCATGATGATGATGTGTATTTAAGATAGCTATAGGAATAAGATCATTTTTTTTTATATAATCAAAGAATATAGATGTATCATAAATATCAATACCAGCACAATACCTTGTTTTATTGCAGCTAATAATCCAGTTATAGTTATCCTTTAGAGCTGGGTATTGAAAAACATTCATTATATAACCTCTATAAAATTACTTTATCAAAAATGCTAAAATATCATTAAATTATACAATTAAAATCTGTTTTAATAATAATGCCCATTCACGATTTTCTTCTGTTTTGAATCTCACCAATTTTTTTTCAATTTTTAGATCAACAAATAAAAGATTATTATCTTGATGGAAGTGTAAAAAAGCGGATGACTTTTTATAAAAAATCCCTTTTTTCTTTTCTTTTAAATCTGTGAGATCACGAATTTTATTTATTTTAATTACAAATTTATCTAGAATGTTTTCCTGTGCGTGTTTCATTTATTTTATTCATCATAGATTGATGCCAAATTATTAAATGTTATGGCACATTTATTACATAAAACTGTTGAATCCTTGTTATTGGATATTTCGATCAAATCTTCCTGCGGAATACCTCTATCACATAATTCACATTCATTTTGTTCAATATTATCGCCTGATAGTGTCCTGTAAACTTCTTTTTTTCTCATTACTTAAATCCTAAAAAAATAATAAAATTTTACTAAAAGCCTCAGTCTAATGATT
>JACMQJ010000357.1 GCA_014377055.1 Candidatus Sericytochromatia bacterium | reverse complement strand
GTAACTATTACAAAAATATCTGATAATCTCTATAATTTTAGTGGCAAAGCTTTACCAAAAAATGGTGACTCTGTTTATAACACATCAGGAACAATCAGCTATAAAGGTGATGAAGCAATATTTATGTATGAGAAGCCTGGATCAGCTATGATCAGAGCAAAATATATGTCACAAGACAATAATAATACTTTTATCTATACCGTTACAGCAACTGATAATGAAATGGTAAAACAAGGCGAAAAGTATAACTTTAAAAAATCTAATTAGAAGCAAAAAAAAAGATCTGCGTAGAGCAGATCTATCACTGGATAATCGATGATGTGTTGATTGACAAGTATCAATCAAAGAAAAATTTTAGTTAAAAGGGAAAGCAAGTAAATGTTATATTTAGAATCCATTCCTTATAAAATTATATCCTTAATTTTTTAAATAAGATTCTTTTCTATCCCTTATGTCTAGTATCATAATTAAAATTCTTGTGAAGATAAACACACAAAACGTGAATTTTATGTGATTTTTTAAAATCATCCATTAAAACTCTAAAAAATAACTCCAAACATTGACTTTCTTATTAGTCAAGAGTGAAATTAAAATCTTTGAATTCAGAAAATAAGACTTCATTACCTTCTGAATCTCTGCCACTTTGATAACCAAAGCCAACAACATACCTAATTTGTGCATCTTTTGACTTTGTTTCATTAGCATCAAAAGTTTTATTTCCATTATCATCATTAAATACAAACATTTTTAGGTTGGCAGCTGTATTTGCTTTTGATGGAGCTTTTGGTAAGCTAAAATTATATTTACCGTCAACTACAGGAGCAGTTGCTAAAACTTGATCTTCTGTAATAGTGTTATTTTGTGCATCTATTTTATTTCCACCCAAGTTTAGAAAAGATCCAGATAGAGCAACCATTGTTTTTGCTCCAACCTTTGTTCCTGTAACTTTACCTTGAATAATCTTGCTATCAGACTCAAGATTTCCGCCTGTAGGAGCTTGTGCTGGTGGTGCAGTTGGTCCACATGCTGATAATACTGTAGCTGTAAATCCTGCTAAAAATAGCAATGTTCTCAAATTTTTTATCATATCTAAAACCTTTATAATTTAATTCACTATATGTATAGACGAAATAAATTACAAAAAGTTTCATCTAAAAACTTTTAAATGTATTTATTTTTGTAACTGATGGTTCAGTTCTTAATAATGATAAAAAATTATATTTTAGAATATGTTAAGGTAGTGACATGGATTAAAAAAATAATAGAAAGTAGTGATTATCATTTGATAAAATAAATCAAAATGAGAAGCAGTTCTAATTTTTTAAAATAATATAAAAATCATTCTTATCTATTCCTATTTGTGAAAGCATACAGCTAAATGTTTTATTTTTAATTATCTCATTTCCATGATCTGCTACAGTTACTTTAAAACCTTGATTATTTTTCTTAAATTGCTTATGAGATCCTTTCTGGGATATTTGCTCATAACCTAATTTTTTTAAAACAAATATAGCATCTTTTGACGTAATAGGAGGATATTCAGAACTCAACCTTTAATTAACTCATCTTCTATATATAAATCTAAAACTTCAAGTATATTATCTTTTAATTCTTCTAAAGTTTCAGCTTGAGTATAGCAACCGTCAATACTTGGTATCTTTCCATAAAATCCACCTTCTTCACATCTCTCAACCTGCATAACATACTTATTATCGTGGAACAAAATATTTTCAGTAAAAGATATTTCTTCTTGTTTATACGAAATATTCATTAAAACTATTTTTCTTATATTATCCAAAAACTCATTTTCTAAATCACTTAAGCCATTTTTTTCGATTTGTTGGACTAAAGTCTTTGTTATTTGCTCAAATAAAATATTTATATTTGAATTATCAAGTTTATTTAAACCAATCATTAAAACCATAGATTCAATTTGCTCATTTAATAATTTATAATCACCAATATAGTAATAATAAAATGATAAATAAACTTTTGAAGCAAAATCATTTAATCCTAAATACGTTGGGAAAAGTTGAATATTGTCAAACATTTTTTTATATAGCTTATTTTCAAAATAAATAGGTATTGAAAATACTATAAATCTAGGACTTGATTTTTTTTCTGGTATTTTCTCTAATTCTTCTATAACTTTTAATGCTTCCTTATAATCCTTATTAATGTATAAAAAAGTTGCAAGTCTACTATATTGTTGTAAATACTCATGAGGATTATTAATACTAGTTAAAGGTAATATTCTATATTTAAAAAATTCAATACCTTCATTATTTTTATTCATCATAAAAAAAGCACAAGAAAAGAAATAGGAGATATTAATATTATCAGGATATTTATTATAGTATTCTTCGGCTATTTGAAAAAAACGTCTAGCTCTAAATGTGCCAATATCTGATTTATCCAAAGAGAGATATTGCTCAGAAAGAAAGCTTGAATCAACATCTTCTTTTTTTAATGGTTGTTTACTCAT
>JACMQJ010000054.1 GCA_014377055.1 Candidatus Sericytochromatia bacterium | reverse complement strand
TTAGAAGCATATTATCAGTGGCTTTCTAATGATAATACAGGTATAACAGCCAATGCGACAACAGAGATTGCTCGTATAGCATTGAGGAGTAATACAATGGGACTAATTTCAGCAAAAAATATTGGACTAGCTGAAAACTTAAAAATACTTGCTGATAATAAAGACTTACGTGAAAATAACCGTGTTTTTAGTAATATAAGTGGTACTGCTTATGCAGATGAATCAGGATCAATTGTTGGTACATTTGGAAAGTCATTTGTCCAATTTGATGGTAATGGTGCTTCAACTACTCAAGGTGCATCTCTACTCAAATACTTTAATAAATACACTATGACAACCAATGCAGCTGCTAGAATAGTTTCATCAGATGAGTTAAATGTAGCAAAAACACCTATGGGATTATCTTATCTTCCTTTTGAAATGTTATGGTATTCACCAAGATTAATGGCTATTGAAAAAAATCCTAATATAACAGCTCATTGATATGTTAAAACTTAATTCAAAAAAACAAACAGGACAGGCTATGATTGAGACAGCAATCATGTTTCCTTTATTATTCATTTTATTATTGGGTGTAGGATATTTTGGTAGTGTAATTACTAGCTTACATAATTTGACTGTTGCTGCTAGATATGCTGCTAGAGAAGTATCAATGGACAGCACCAAAAATGTTCTTGATAGATCAGGCGGGACATATTTTTTTAAATTAAATGCAGATAAGTTTAAAACTTTTGCTCTGCAAAGTCTTCCTGGCTATGATCCCAAAAGACTTGAAGCAAAAATTATAGATGCTAGTGATATAGCCAACTTGATGACAACGGTTAAAACTGGTTCATTTTCATTAATACCTGAAAGTAGAGGATATGCTTATATTTATAAAGTTCAGGGTAGGGCTGACGCTATTTCTACTACCCTAAGTGGTAATGCTGTTTCTCAACTAAGAGGAATTAATGTGGGAATGGGAGCTGTATTTTTTGGTGTAAAGCTTACTTATAGATTAACTGAGCTTGATTGGTTATCAAAGTTTTTATTCAAAAAGAAAGATGGTGTTACTATTCAGGCTGTTTCGATGATGCCTGCTGAGTTGCCACTTAGAGGTTTGGGCTATGGCTTAATGAATATTAATTCTGGATTATATGATATTGTTAGGGTAGATGTCAGAGATGATAATACAGCCAAACAAAATAATTATGAAGATTTAGTCAAATAATGCCAAGATATGATTATAAATGTAAAAACTGTGATTCTAGTTTTTTTATAACTTGTGGCATTAATGAGTCAAGAGAAAATGTTATTTGCTCTAATTGCCAGAATAATAATGTTAGTCGTATTTTTAATAGTATTATTTTAAAGAATAGAAAAAATGAAGACCAGATAGAAGTAAAAGATTTAGAAGAAAATAAATCTCATGATGTTCAAAATGTTCACGAACATGATCATTGTTCTCCTGATTTAGATTATATTTAACGTCAAAATAGCTAAATTAATAATTTATCCAAGCTATTTAAATTATAATAATCATTGAATATTAAATAAAAAAATAAAAATAAATTGAAAACTTAAGCGGCTTTTAACACATTGATAAAACTTATGATTTCTTTTATTCTCGGATTTATTTATAATATAATAAATACTATTAGCTGAATCTATCAAGTAATATTATTTTAATAATTTTGAAAAGGTATTTTAATATATGACATCTATAAGTTCGCAAGGTTTACTTAACTCTGCTTCTAACGAATTTCAGATCAGAGCTTTACAAAGAATCAATCCTAATAACTTTACTCAGACTGTATTACAAATCTCAGATCAACAATCAAGAGATAAAAACTTTGAAAAAAGTCTTGAGTACATTAGAACATATATTGCTTCTCTTCAAGCTAAACTAAATACTGTTGTTGAAGAACTAAATAATAGCTATGAAAAAATGTTAAATGATACATTATATAAAAAAGCTGACACAGGCAATACAGCCAAACTTCTTAATAAACTTCCTAATGCTGGAACAGCTACCTGTGCCTTAACATCAAGCTATAATCCAAAAAATCTTGAAATAACACCTTATGATACTAACGTAAAAAATTATCAATATAATCCTCTATTTGCTTCCAGAGGTTTAGACATCAGTAATTATGATAAAGTAACATCCGATAAGAGTAGTGCAAGTATTGCCAGAAG
>JACMQJ010000356.1 GCA_014377055.1 Candidatus Sericytochromatia bacterium | reverse complement strand
ATACAACAGGGTTTGTTATCGCTTGTACATTAGCAGGTTGTGGTCACTTAAATAGTGCCATAGTGCCTGTAGTTCCTACACGTCAATATACATCTCCAACTTTTACACCTGCTAATAATGAGTTTGGAGCAACAATACCAGCTGGAAGACAGCCAACTAACATGAAATTTTCTGGTCTTACAGAAAAAGAAACAAAAGACAGTCAAATTATAGTGCCTGTAGGTAAAATCAAACAACTTTATGTCGATATTCAATTAGATAACAATCAAGTCTTAAAAAATTATTATGCTGTTAAGTGGTCTGTATCTAATTCAGAAGTTGGCAGTATTAACAATAGAGGAATTTTTACACCTCTAAAAGAAGGCACTACTAGAGCGATAGCTTCTATTGGTGGTGTTTCTTCAGTTATTGAGCTGTCTGTTTCTAGTGCTCCCAATATTTGGGCTCAAGTAATAGCTCCTACAACGAGAGATTTATATGCAGTAAAAATGGTTAATGATAGTGAAGCATGGGCTGTAGGACAAGGTGGGACAATATTACATTATCTCAATGGTAATTGGAATGACGAGTCTGCTGTAGCTGCCGCTGGAGGTGCTGACTTAACTGGTATTGATGTTACAGAAAGTGGAGATGCTTGGGCTGTAGGTGGTAGCACAATAATTCATTATAATGGTGGAAAATGGGAAGCATTTCCTTCAACAGCAGGTGGAACTCTAAAATCAATTGATATGATCAATGCTAATGATGGTTGGGCTGTTGGTACCAAAGCAGATGGTGGTGCATTAATTATGAGATATACAGGTGGCACATGGCAACCTGTTGAGTCAGGTATTGATGAAAGCTTAAACTCAGTTCAAGCACTTGGACCAAGTGAAGTGTGGGTTGGTGGTAAATCAAGATTTTTAGGAGAACCAGCACTTTATAAATATGATGGTAATAAATGGAAAAAAGCAAAGTTTAATAACGACACTATTATTTCTAATATTATTAGTAAAGTAAAACCATGGGATGGAACTTACGAAATAAAGTCTGTAAAAATGCTCAATAGTAGTCAAGGTTGGATTGTTGGAGAATATTCTCCCGTTTTATCTACACTTAGAGGAAAAAGAGGTTTTATGTTCCGTTATGATTCCGTAAAAGACACATGGGAAAGAGGAACATTTGATGGATCAACTCCTAATTTAGATCAAGTACCTCTAAAAAATATTGGCATGATTTCAGGTGGTAAAGGTTGGGTTTTGGGTACTAATACCCCAGCCAAAACATTGTTAAGCAAAGCTGTTAATGACATACCAGGAGCTTTTTTGAGTTGTGATGGCAAACAATTAAAAGTTGAAACCCAATATCAAGCAAATACAGTTGGAAAATCATTTTATGGTATAGACATATTACCTAATGGTAATGGAATAGTAGTTGGTGAGAATGGTTTTATTATGCAACATCAATATGACCTAAGCAGACCAAATTACTCGAATAATTCAGGTAATTTTAGTAATTATAGCAATTATGGTTCACAAAGTTCGAGTGGATCTTATAATGATGGTAGCTCTAATTATTAACGATTAATTCAGAATTACTTAAATCTGTGATTCTGAATTGTTATTAATCATTAATGATCCTTAATGATAAAATTGTTCTCTTAGTCGTATAATATTACTTACAGATATTGATAAGATTAATAATAGTAAATCGACAAATCATTAAAGATGAATAAGAGTTTAAGTTTATGTGTCATAGCAAAAGATGCAGAAAAAGATCTAGCAAATTGCCTTAATAGTGTAAAAGGTCTTGTAGACCAAATAATTTTGATTGATACAGGCTCATCTGATAATACAAAGAGCATTGCTAGGTTATTTGGTGCAAAGATTTATGATTATGTTTGGAATGATAACTTTGCTGATGCCCGAAATTTTTCTTTAGAAAAAGTAAATACAGATTGGGTTTTAATTCTTGATACTGACGAAACTTTTGTTGGTGACAAAGATACAATTAACAAAATAATTAATCAAGATTATCAAGAAAAGATACCAATGTACTTTATAGATATTTTGACTTATACCAAAGAAAACTTCGATAATTATGACTATTATCAAAAAAAAATCAGACTTTTCCCAAAAAGTAACAATATTTTATTTGAAAATATTGTTGCTGAAGAGATCATTCATCCTCAAGGTACATTAAATTTACTTGGTCTAAATGCCAAGGGTTTGGCTATTAAACATTTTCTAAAAGAAGGTCCAAAAAGTAAATCAAAAAGAAATGTTTTGATGCTAAAAAAACAATTAAAAAAGACTCCAGACTCATTTTATTATAATTATTTGATGGGAAAAGAATGTTTACAACATAATTTATTTAATAAAGCTTTTTCATGTTATCAAGTTGCTCTTGATAGTAATGACAAAAAAGATGATATTTATTTATCTGAAATTTGTACGGATATAATAAAAATATTGTATAGACAAGGTGAAAAAGAAGAAGCTCTTAATGAATGTCTCAGGCGTGAAAAAATATGTCAGAATAATCCTGATTTTTGGCTAACTTATGGTTATCTAGTTTTAAGAGAAGGTGATCTTGAAACAGCAAGAGATTCTTTTAAAAAATGTTTGGATCTTGATCCTCCAGCACACCTAATTATGATTAGTATAGAAAATATTACTTGGAAGCCTGAAATGATGTTAGGATATACATATTTAAGACTTAAAGACTATGAGAATGCCCGAATATATTTAGAAAAATCGCTTGGACATAAAGACAATCAGTGGTTATTGTTGTATTATCTTGGTATCACTTGTAAAAATCTTAAAGATTACAATGCTTCTGAAACGTACTTTAAAGCAGCAGAGCTATTAGTTCCTGAAGAATATCAGCAGGAATTAAAATTTAGTATTCTATTGATGCACATTATGAATGGTAAGTTTGACAAGGCTAACGATATTGTTAAGTCTATGTTTGACGATTTTGATATGAATGAAAATGAAGAATTGAGTTTAGTTGATTATGACATCTTTGATTGAGAGCCTATGTATAGGCAAATTTATAACTGTAAAAATAGATTCCTTGGTTCAAGGTGGTGAAGGTTTAGCAAAAATAGATAATTTTGCCATCTTTATACCTCAAGGAATACCTGGTGATGAAGTAGAAGTACGCATTATTTCTCTAAAGCCAAATTATGCTAGAGCTTTGATTGTTAGGATAATTACACCTTCGGAAGACCGTGTCACTCCTCCTTGTCCCGTAACTGATGAATGTGGTGGATGTCAGTGGCAAGAAATAAAATATGAAAAACAATTAGAAAGTAAGGAAAAGAATTTAATTGATAATTTTGTTAGAATTGCTGGTATTCCTGCCGAAAAACTAGAATCTAACCATAATAAAATTATTGGTATGGAAACACCATTTTATTATCGTAATAAAAGCCAATTTCCATTTGCCAAAATTAATGGTCAGATTAAAGGTGGTTTTTATAAACCTAGAAGCCATGATATTGTTGAATTTGAGAAATGTTACATTCAAAGTGAAAAAATTAATTCTGTCTTTCGTTTGGTAAGAGACTTATTAAAAAAATATGATATACCAATTTATGATGAAAGAACTAGAAAAGGTTTTTTTCGTCATCTTATTGTTAGACACTCATTCACAACTAATCAAATATTAATTGGTTTTGTGACTGCTAATGCAAAGTTTCCAGAAATACATCATATTATTGGTGATATAACTGATGCTATACCTGAAACTGTTGGTATAGTTCAAAATATTAATAATGATAATACTAATGT
>JACMQJ010000355.1 GCA_014377055.1 Candidatus Sericytochromatia bacterium | reverse complement strand
TGGGCTTTGTTTTAAAACTGTTTTAATTTACTCTTACCATTTCAATGCCATCAGTAGGAACCGTAAATATATGATCCAATGTTTCATAATAAGAATCGGGATTTAAATAAAAATAAGTACCACTTCCCAAATCAAAAAATATAGTATCGGGATTAATTAATTTAACAGACATATGCGATCCAACATTATAGGTTGCATCAACAAATATACCACCCGCAAAGTCATGTATTCCAAATTTTTTTGCTCTTGATGGATAATCATCTGGTATATTATCATTTAAATTATTGTATAACTCTATTCCATTTTTTACTAAACGATATTTAAAAATAATGTCATCGCTAAATTTATAACCTAAAATTACTCCTTGATAAATATATTTTGTTATTAATTTATCTCTTTTCTCTATTTTAAGATCAAAGAGGATACCATTCTGATTATAACGCCACAACCCTACGTATTGATCTCTTTCGCTATCATAGTCTATAGCATAATTACCATTTTTACTAAAATTTGGATCTTGATTTGGATTTCCTGCTAATGAAGTTGTACTTAAAACAGGAGGGTTATACTGTGCAAAAGTACTAGTTGCACAAAAAAGTATAAGTAGTATTAATTTTGTTTTCATATTTTTCATATTTAATTACAGTTAGATTCTTGGATTACATTGTTATTGTCTGGAGACAAGGTCAGCTTTTTCCATTTGCCAGTACTATTAACTTTTTGAAACAAATCAATTCCTGGATTACCTATAAGGTGCATAGAATTGATAAATTGTAAAAAACCTAATTTTTGAGTTTCTAAATTATCAGTTTTTTTAACCTTTTCACTAAAACCATTTTCGTAATTATTTTTATTTGCATTCATTAAATCAAGATTATTTTTTAGTTTATTAACATCATTTACTTTAATTGCAAATGTACCACTAGTTGTAGTAACATAAATTGCAAATTGTGATGAAGGTCTAGTTGAATGTTTAGCGATTTCTCCTAAAGCTATTATATCTGATAAAGAAAAAACTTTAAATGTAGTTCCGTTATCAAGGTGACAATGTATAATAGCAACCATATCAGTTGCAGAATGATTTGTACCGTTTTCAAAACTAACTGTAGCTTCTTTTCTTTCAATTTCTCCATTAAATTCGCCTGTAAAAGAAGTTCCATTGGTAACGTTTTGGTATATACCATAAGCAGACTCAAAATTTTGTGTTGCTGCTTTTTGTTTTAATTCAGTCATTTTACTACTAAACTCTTCTATATTGTCATTCTTGGATAATTCTTGACAAGGATCTACATATAAATCTTCATTATCTCCATTTACGCCTGCTTCCGTTCCCTTCACATTAGCTATTATAGCATGATTATTATCAATATTTGCAGAGACATTATTAGGATTGTCATTATTAGGAATATAATCTCCTATTAAGGTTCCTCCCCAGTCAGTTGGTATTGTTGCACTACCAATACCACTTCCATCAGCAGTGTTTACAGATTCATCTTTACATAATATTACATTAACATGAATATTAAAACAATACCCAGTAGGACATCCGCTCTGTGAATTAAGATCACAACTTCCACCATTACAACCTACACAATTGGTTAAATCAATCCAAAACATTACGCAACTCCTTGCATAAAAACTAGGATCGTTCAAATCACCTGTATATAATAGTTTAGCTTTCCCTTCCACTTTTTCAGTCAATCCCGCTCTTATTTGTTCATAGTTTATAGGTGTTGGTCTAAATTCTACAATGGTGGTCTCCCAATGA
>JACMQJ010000354.1 GCA_014377055.1 Candidatus Sericytochromatia bacterium | reverse complement strand
TCACTGGCTTTTTTTCTTATTTCAGGATCTAATTCACCTTCAAAGGGTATCATACCATTGAGAGTTTTTTCTTCATCCATAAAATTTATTTTTGCCGAAGATAATAAAGTAGTGTATTCTGTCGATAAGTCGGTTTCTTGTTTTAATTCATCCATTATAGAATCATCAAAGGTTTTTAAGGATAATTCTTTAATATCGAAAAGATGTTTACCAAATTTTTGTTCTATTTTATCCCTAAATTTTGAAGCCATTAATTCTTTAGTAAATTGACTCATAAGACTGTCATATTTAGGTTTTATTTCATTAAAATGCTTATATTCATCAACAAATTGTTGATCTTTTGTATTAACTGTATAATTAATATTAGAGATGCTATACATAGTCTGAAATTTATTTCTAAAATCATATAGAGCTTTTAATGACTCTTGTTGCTCATCAAAATCTTTTGCATTACTAAATTTATTTATTAATATCTTAAAATCATTACTTAATACATTTATATCTGGTCTTTTGTATTCTATTTCACTAAACTTCATGTAAACCTTTAATTTGAGTCTAAAATTTATCTATTACATATTATCAAATTTACTTCTTTTGTAATTAAAAATTTTGAAATAATTAACAACGTTCTATGTTATAAAATATTAGTTAATTATGCAAATGCAATTGTGGCTTACTATCTGAATCTATTTTTATTAATTTGTCTGCTGTATAATATTGTGCCACTAAGTATTTTGTCAAATCTACATCCAATTCTTTAATAGTTTTTAAAAATGTTTCTTGCTCTTTATTTGTCAATAATTTATGTTCAATATTAATTTGATTTATTGTCCTTAGATCTTCATATTTTGACTGATTTATTAGCTTGTCCTGAGATAATTTTTCTTCACTAGCTAAACGAGAAATTTTATTTTCGTGATTAATCTCTGTTTCTTCCATTACTCTTCTTTTAAAGCTTCTTGCTGATTCTTTTTCTAATTTTAAATCAGCAATATTTTGCTCTTGTTCTTGGGTTTCTGACTCAAGTTTTAATCTTGTTCTGGTTTCTATTGCATTGTTGTGCATCTCTTGTAACCTAGCTGTCGCTGTGTAACCTCTATAAACAACTTTATTAATCTTATATCCTATTCTTTCGGCTCTTGTTACTAATTGAATATAAGTTACTAAACTATTCAATTTTTCTGTACTTTCTTTAAACTCTTCAAAAGTATAACTCGAGGCAAAGTCTATAATATCTGCTGTCAAAGCATTAATAAAATCAGCTATTGGGTCATGAGTTTGAATTAGCATTTTATTAATATCTTCAATCTCAAAAAAAACCATTACTTTTATTATTAATAAAGCATCGTCAAAGGTTCTGACATCTTCAACATCAAAATACATTTGATCTGGTATTATTCTAAGCTTTTTAAATTTTAAAGCTCCAGGAATTTTTTTATTACTTTTTGCATTATCTATTGCTCCATGCCATTTAAATTCATGTGTCCACTCATTTTCAGAAGGCATATAAAGCTCAGGCCCTCTGACAACTTTTCTTTGTACTTCCAGATTACTTTGTTGACAATAGACAACTATAGCTTGATTTTCTTCAATACTTGTTAATAACTCTTTGATTATTTTTTCGTGTAATACTGGATCAAACCAAACAGTTACAGGGCCTCTTAGATGTTGTCTTTTTCCATTTTTGTATTTTATGATCAAATATTCATCTGGTTCAGCTGTAAAAGATTGCAATATTTGTAATTTTTGGTTAGTTAAAAATATTCTCTGTGGGCCTTCAACAATTTTAATTTTACCATTGCTATACCAGATAGCAGCTTTTTCTCCAGTTCGTATTGTTTTTAAGTTAAACATTATTTTTTCCTTATTTAGATGTACTTAATGTTAATTATACACTAACTACATCTAAATAAGAAGAAGAATATTTGTACAAAATTATTCAAGACAGATATTCTAATATGTTAATCTTTAAATATTAAATATTTGTGTAAGCTAGGCTATAAAAAAATGGAAAATATAAGTTATCTAAAAATTGGGCAAAAAGGTGTTATTAACTTTGATATTCCTATTTATACAATAGGTCAAGGTGGTGTATCTTTTGCTATAACATGTTCAGTACATGGAGATGAAACTGCAGGATTATTTATTGTCAATGATTTTTTAAAAAGAATAAAAGGCAAAAAATTAAATGGAATGATACATATTATTCCTTCAGCTAATCCTATAGCACAACTTACCAATAGTCGTGTAGCATTTATTGATCATAAGGACTTGAATAGATTAAATAAAGGTAGAATAGATGGATCTTATACAGAACGAGTTGTTGCCAACCTTTTTGATTTTTTGATTAAATGCAATATGGTAATTAATATTCATGAATTTGAAATGAAAACTCCTGTAGCCTGTATCTTTGATAATATGGATAATATTAGCCAAAAAGAGCAAATACTTAGTATGATTAAAGTCTTTTCACCTCAAATAGTTTGGCAACTTAATTATGATAAACAAGTTGAAGCTCAATATCAAACAACTCTTGATATGGCTCTTACTAATGCTAAAATAATTAATTTTGCTTTTGAAACTTCTCAGTTATCGTTAATTACAGATGAAGAAATAAAAATAGCTTCACAAGGATTGTTAAATGTTGCAATTAAACTTGGCATTTTTGACGATGAAAATTTGCAACAAAAAGAAACTATTTTTATGACACGTAACGAGGTTACAAATGATATATCAGGTTTATGGGAGGCAAAACAAGATTTATCTCTGATGCAAAATATTAAAAAGGGCGATCTAATAGGAACAATAACAACTTTACCTGATTTTAAAAAGTCTGAAATTTATTCTCCCTTCAGTGGTATATTAATGCAATATAGACACAGACAAATGATTAGTACAGGAACAAGTATTTTTAGTATTGGTTATCAACAGTAAAAATACCCTAAAAAATCACAATCTATTTATTTTGTTTTAACCATATCTTCACTTACTTGCCATAAGCGTTCTGCCACGTTTTTATCTTTTGCCTCATTATTTGTTGAGGCAATTCTTTTTTTAGAAAAATATTCTCCTGTAACACCTTCAACTTCTGGTGATGTTGCCAAGAAGATTTGAGTTTCTGCACCTTTTTCAACAGTAGTTAGAACAATATTTAGAAGAGGCTTAATTAATTTAACAATATTACCCATAAAACCTGTCATATTATATGCAAAATTACTATTTATAGCTCCTGGGTGTAAACAATTTGCTGTAACATTAGTTCCTTTTAATCTTTTTGATAGTTCTTTGGTAAAAAGTATATTTGCTAGTTTTGAGTCACAATAAGCTTTCATACTACTATATTTTTTATGTTCATAATTAAGATCATCAAAGTCAATATGACCTATTTTATGACCATCTGAAGAAACATTAACAATTCGGGATGGTTCACTAGATTTTAATAAATCTAATAATAAATTTGTTAATAAAAAATATCCTAAGTGATTTATCGCAAAAGTACTTTCTATACCATCTTTTGTTATAGATTTATCTGAGATAATTAATCCCGCATTATTAACTAAAATATGTAAACTCTTATATTTTGACTTAAATTGTTCCGCAAAATCTCTAATAGATTTTTGAGATGCAAAATCACATAACATTAGTTCTACATTTTTATTATTGCTAATATTTTTTACTTCTTCAAGAGCCTTTTCGCCTTTCTCTTTACTTCTACATACCATAATAACGGTTGCTCCCATTTTAGCTATTTCGAGAGCTGTAACTTTACCTATTCCTGAGTTAGCACCTGTTACAATACATATTTTATTTTTTAAGTCCATATATTACCTTAAATCTAACTTATATTAATTTATACTAATTGTAACCTGATAGATAATTTGCTTGGTAGTTTTATCTAAATACTTAAACTAGATCTTACTTTTTTATAAAAATTTTGTTCTAATTACTCAAATAGATATAATATATAAATGGTATTATTATGAGGCTGAATTGGAATAATTTTTTTGGAAATTGAAGTAAAAAAAGTAGATATTAGTAAAATAAAAGATATTGATTTTGATAATCTACAATTTGGTAATGTTTTTTCGGATCATGTTTTGAGTATAGATTATAAAGATAATAAATGGCAAAAACCACAAATATTACCTTATGGACCAATGGAAATATTTCCTTCACTATCGTCACTTCATTACGGTCAAACTATTTTTGAAGGCATGAAAGCATTTAGAGCAAAAGATGGAAAAATAAGTGTTTTTAGACCAGATAGACATCATCAACGACTTAATAGATCAGCTCGTAGATTATGTATTCCAGAAATGAGTTATGAATTATTTATTAATACACTTACACAGTTAATTAAAGTTGAAAGTGATTGGATTCCTGATAGAAGGGGTTATTCTCTTTATCTTAGACCATTTACTTTTGCTACTGACAATTTTTTGGGTGTTAAGATCTCTGACACCTACAAGTATATGATTATTTCTTGTCCTGTAGGTGCTTATTATAAAGAGGGTTTAAACCCTATAAGCCTATGTACATCTGGTGAATATGTTCGGGCAGTCAAAGGTGGGCTTGGCGAAGCCAAAACTCCTGCAAATTATGCAGCCAGTCTTTTGCCAGCTCAAGAAGCTAAGGAAAAAGGTTTTACACAAGTAATTTGGCTAGATGGTATAGAGCGAAAATATATTGATGAAATAGGAACAACAAATATCTTTTTTCTAATTGATAATCAGCTAATAACCCCACCTCTTGACGGTGCTATTCTTGAAGGCATAACACGTGATAGTGTTATTACTGTAGCTAAGGATTGGGGAATAGAAGTAATAGAAAGAAGAATATCTATTGATGAAGTATTTGAAATGAATCAACAAAATAGATTAAAAGACATTTTTGGTACAGGTACAGCTGCTGTAATATCTCCTGTCGGTAAAATCGAACACTTAGGCAAAGAAATAATTATCAATAATGGTAAGATAGGTGATTTGTCACAAAAAATGTATGATGAAATTACTGCAATTCAATATGGTGAAAAAGAAGATAAGTTTAATTGGAATTATCATATATATTAATAAAGGATTAGTAAAGTCTTTTTTATTTTGGAAAATAATTAAATGAGCTGTTTAAATATTGGTAAAAATATTGTTATTGATATTCCTGTTTAAACAAACTACACATAAATCTATAAACTAAAGTTATTTCAAAAAATATTGTCTTTAATTCTTAAGAGAATAGCAGTATTGGTAAAGCAGTAAGGCTATTTTAAAAATCAAAAAAATTCTGTTGATGCTGCCAAAATAAACTCAGGTTCTGAGATTATCTATAAAAAGATAATGAGTAGCATGTAGATTAGGTAAGAGAAAAAAGGAGTATCGTACAATTCTAATTTATCAAAAATAAATGAGACTAAATTAGAAATAAATAATAAAACTTCTAAAAATATGACTAACTTAAGTATCTAATTTGTTGAAGATTATATTAGACCAATCGAAAAAACTAAATTTTTTAAAACCACATCATCAAAATATGTTCTTGATAAATTAGCCACCGAAAAATAATTGATGAAAAGTTTACTGAATCAATTATTTTAAAGATGATAATTCCCAAAGTTTTACATCCGACTCAGAGCCACCTGTAGCAATTAGTTTTCCGTCATTACTAAAAGCGACTGTGTTAACAGCTCCTAATTTAGGGTTGAATGAAAAAACTTTTTTACCTGTTTCTACATTCCATAAAATAACACTTTTATCTGTGCTACCACTAATCAATGATTTTCCGTCAGGACTAAATGCTAGTGAATTAATATTACGGCTATGACCTGATAAATCAAATTTTTCTTGAAGATTATTGCTATTTAATATTTTGATACTTTGAGAAGCTCCAGCAACTGCTATTGATTTTCCGTCTGGATCGTATGCAACTGTATTTATAACACCCGTATCTAAACGAACCGTTTTTATTAACTTACCTGTAAAAACATCCCATAAACTAATACTACCATCTGTTGAACCACTGGCAATAGCTTTTCCATCTGGACTAAAAGAAATTGATTTTGTTTTTACAGTTGATGTTAATTGAGCTTG
Source organism: Candidatus Sericytochromatia bacterium (assembly GCA_014377055.1). Classification (GTDB taxonomy): domain Bacteria; phylum Cyanobacteriota; class Sericytochromatia; order UBA7694; family JACMQJ01; genus JACMQJ01. The sequence continues at coordinate 2,434 of JACMQJ010000354.1, read as the reverse complement.
TATGTCTTCAATAACTTTACCAGATTTTTTATTCCATAGTTTTATTGTCTTATCAACACTAGCACTGGCAATAAAATTTCCATTTGGAGCAAACTTAACATCATTTACTGGTAAAACATGTTCTCTAAAATTAATAATTGGCTTACCTGTATTTGTATCCCATATCCTCACAGTTGAATCAAAACTGGAACTAGCAAGATTTTTTCCAAAAAGATCATAAGATAGAGCTGATACATTGTTAGAATGTCCATCTAACTCTAATTTTACTTTACCAGTTTCAATATCCCATATTTTGATAGATTTATCGGAGCTTCCACTGGCAATTGTCTTGTTATCGGGGCTAAATGCTAAAGTCAAAATATCACTTTTATGACCACTAAGAACTTTATATTCTTTGACATTTGAATTTGAACAAGCAAAAGTAAAAAAAGGTATCAATAATATTATTGCTTTGACTTTTAACTGCATAATTATCTTCCTATTTGTAACAATTAATATTAGAACTAATCAGAACTAAAACTTTTAGATAATTATATCAGTCTTTTTATAAAAATCTGTCAAAATCCTCTAATAAACTGTAAACAGGTTTTTTGTACCATGGAATATTTTCAAAAGTGCCTTTTGTAGCTTCACCTATAAATCTATCAAAAAATATCTTATTCAAGTTTTCAGTAAATGCTTGACTAGATACAGCCACATTTAGTTCTTGATTAGAATGAAAAGCTCTATAATCGGCATTACATGATCCGATCGTTGACCATACACCGTCAATAGTCATTACTTTACTATGATTAAAACTTCCATCTTTAACACCACCTCTATAAACGTCAATTCCTGCTTTAATTAATTGATTGGCAGTTAGTTTATTGACCATAGTTACAGGTGTGATTGAAGTTTTGTTAGGTATCAAAGCCGTAACTTTAACACCACGATTTTTTGCTGAAATCAAATGGCTAACAAAGACATCATCTGTGAAATAAGGCATAGCTACTTTTATTTCTATTTTTGAGGCATCAACAGCAGCCAAAAACATTTTATAAATGTCTTCTCTTTTATTTTTTCCTACTGGATTGGTTACAGCTAATCTCATATTATATTTTTGTTCTGCTGTCTCTGTTTTTATTATAGGCTCATCATAAGCAGATTTCATATCTTCTGATATTTTGCCACCTGAATCTATCCAGTCAGTAAAAAATTCATTCATTGCGTCTTTGGCAGCATCGCCTTCAAAATTCATCAAAATATCATGATATAAACCACCAGAAGCAAAATTAGCATCAATGTTCATTCCACCAGTCATAGCACGAACACCATCAATAATATATATTTTTCTATGGGTAATTGTTACTTTAGGTATTTTTATTTCTTTACCATAAGTTTCTACATGAACACCATTCTTTGACATGTAATTCATTAGATTTACATCACTATTGCCAATAAAATCGTACAAAAATTTAACATTAACTCCTTCTTTAGCTTTTTTTACTAAAGCGTCAGTAATTCTTTTTCCTGTAGCATCATTATGATATTCAAAAACTTCAACAAAAACATTCTTTTTTGCATTCAAAATCATATCTTCAAGAGCTGGATAAGCTTGGGGTCCGTCAATATAAACATTTAAATTATAATTATCTGATGTAGTTTTTGTACTGGTTGAAAAATCAATAGCATTATTTATTCTGGTTAATTTTTCTTCTGCTGATAAATCAGTTGAGTTAGCATCCAAAGCTTTAACTGTATTACTAGATGAGCTATTATTTAATGATAAATTAGATGCACTTCCACAAGCATTAAGAAATAAGCTCAACACTACAACTGGTAACAGCGATTTAAAAATCTTCATAAAATAACCCCATTCAAAAAATACTCTTAAACTAATCTTATCATTACATTGATCTATTATTAATAATTAATTGTAGAAAGATTTATTTAAAACTTGTTGTAAAATTGCCAATTTAATATAAAATAATATTAGAAATAAATATTTAGAGAGAAAAAAAATAATGCTAATAGAAACTGTTGTACTTGGTTCATTTCAATGTAATTGTACAATTATTGCAGATGAAAAAACAAGAGATGCTTTAATTATTGATCCTGGAGATGAGCCTGACAAAATTCTCGAAATAATCAAGCATTACAATCTAAATGTAAAATATATGCTTCATACACATGCACATCTAGATCATATAATGGGAACAAGAAAAGTAAAAGAGCAAACTAACGGTCAAATATTATTACATAAAGATGATAACGAAATTTATAATAACCTTAAAATGCAAGGTTCTTTTTTTGGTTTTGATTTACAAGATCCACTTAAAGTTGATCAATTTATTGAAGATAATCAAATAATTTCGTTGGGAGATAGTATAAAAACTAAAGTTATTCATACTCCAGGGCATTCGCCAGGTAGTGTTTGCTTTCATTTTGATAATCC
>JACMQJ010000353.1 GCA_014377055.1 Candidatus Sericytochromatia bacterium | reverse complement strand
AATCTAAAATTTATTTAGTGTTAATTTTGAGATTCTTCATTACACTACGTTCCATTTAGAATGAGGCCAGATGTCACTCTGAGGTACTAAGAGTCTTCTTTATTTTCATACAGTCTTGTTTATGGAATTCTTAGGAATCTTGTATTAGATAAAATTATTTCTAATAAAAGAAACAATAAAGCAGGTATAAGAAAATAACTAAATAGTTCTTTGTAATCCATATACTTTTTGATTTTAACTTCGCTCTTCTCTAATTTATTTATATCACCATATATTTTTTCTAATTCATTTGTATTTTTGGCTCTATAATACATACCACCTGTTTTATCGGCAATTATTTTTAATGCTTTTTCATCAAGGTCGGCTTCACCATAGACAATTTGTGGTCCAAAAACAGTATTCTGAACAAATGGTATTTTCCCTGATGTACCAATACCAATAGTATAAATTTTGATACCATAAGTAACAGCTATCTCTGTTGCCTTATCTGGAGCTACTTTTCCAGATGTATTTGCACCATCGGTTAATAAAATTATAACTTTAGATTTAGACTTTTTTGCATCTTTTAATCTGGTCACAGCTAGTCCTATAGCATTACCAATAGATGTACTATCTCCAGCCATACCAATTTCCAAAGTTCCTACAAATTGATTAAGAATATTTGTATCCAAAGTTAATGGGCATTGAGTAAATGCTTCAGTACCAAAAACAATCAAACCTGTCGGATCTGTTGTTCTTTTGGCGACAAAATCTTTTACAACTTTTTTTACAACATCTAATCTTGTTGCTCGATCTTGACCAATAGTCAAATCTACAGCCGCCATACTACCAGAGGTATCAATAGCTAACATAATATCTATTCCCTCTGTCAAAACTTCGGAATTTGCTTGACCTATTTGTGGTCTTGCCAAAGTAATAATAAATAATGAAATAGTTAATAAGCGTAAAAATAAAGGAATAAATCTCCAGTTAAATCTTTTTTCTTTTTTGGCAAGTTTTAATGTACCTATTGAAGAAAATTTGATACTGGCATATTTTTTTAGATACTTTTCATAATAAAATAAAAATGGAATGATCAATAGAATAAATAAAAATAGAGGATTGGCAAATCTGATATTTTCCAGCATTACTTAATTTTTCTTCTCAGGTTCAGGAATTTTTTTTGTTTCATTAACAAAATTATAGGCATTATCAAAAAGTTGATAAGCACTATCAGGACTAGATATTGCGTCAGTAAATTTATAAAAATCGGTTTTTTCTAAAAATGAGTTAATAAAAATTTTTTGATTTTTGTCTATTTCATGATTATTTTGTATTTCTTTATTCAGTGCTTGACTAGTTTTTTCTAGGGCTGATATTTCAAATCTATTTTTTAAGTATCTTCTAACAATTTCCGATAAATTAAAATAAAATTCTTTTGTTTCTTCTTGATTATCTAATTTGGATTTTTTTAGGGCATCTAATTGTTTATAAGCAAGCTCATGAGCTAATAAATCTTTTTCAGGTCTTCTGAGCTTTTTGATTAAAAAATACAATCCTATAATAGCTACAATTACTATAATAACGATAAAAATAACTAAATTAGTATCAAAAACATTTATTTTTTCTAATGGCTTAATATCTTCTATCTCTTTATTTTTATCTTCTGGTTTAAGCACTGTTTTTATATCAATAAATATTTTGGAAGTTTTAACTACTCCACTTTTACCATAGATAGCTTCTAAGTTTGTCGGAACTGTGTATTTTATTTCAATAGGTTGAATTGTATAAGAACCAATATTTTTTACTTGAAAACTATAACTAAACTCTTCAACTATTCTATTATCAATATTTTTGGGACTTGATTTATTGTCTTTAATAACTTCAAAATCAGATAAATATTTTTTGGTATCTGGTATTTGTAATTTTATTGATTTGTCATAATCAAGACTAATCTGAAAATTAATTATATCTCCAATAGTTGCCTCAGTTTTATCTACTTTAGCATAAGCAACTATAGGTTTTGTATTATCAGCTCTTACAGATATGTTTAAATTAATAATTGCAAAAAGAATAAAAAAGCTAAAAACTCTTATTCGATTGATTTTTTTAAACATAAAATTAATATCCAAACTTTTTAATCTACTTTATGTTTTTAATTTACTTTTGGTAAAAAATGACATTAATTGTTTTTTTGTTTCAGCATTTTTTAAACAATCTATTAAAGCTTGATTTTCTAACTTATAATCAATATCGTCATAAATTCTAGTATTAATTAAATTTTTTGCTGATTTAACAGCATAAGTTTTGTTAGAACAGATCTTTTCAGCAAATTTAATTGCTTCATCCATTAGTTGATTTATCGGATAAATCATATTAACCAAGCCAATTCTTTGACTGTATTCTGCATTCATCGTTGAAGCTGATAGAATAATTTCTTTTGCTTTACCAACACCAACAATTTTTGGTAATCGGTAAGTACCACCAAAAGGTGGGATTAGTCCGTGCATAACAGCAGGCTGACCTATTTTTGTATGATCTGCCATAAATCTAATATCACAAGCTAATAAAAGTTCAAAAGCTGCACCAAAAGCATATCCATTAATTACACCAATTACAGGAACAGGAAAATCCTGAATCTTTTGATAAGTTTCAGTTCCTATTCTTACATAATCCTCGACCAAAGAATCATCCATATTTGCTAATTCTTTTATATCAGCTCCAGAACAAAAAGCTTTTGTCCCTTGACCTGTGATAATCAAAACTTCAATCTGTGAATTTTGTGAAAGAATATCTATTTGCTTTGATAAATATTTAATAGCCTCTGAATTTAAGATATTTAGCTCATTAACACCACACAAAGTTAATATTGTGATTTTTCCAAGCTCGACTTTTATTTTTGTAACACCACTATTTGACATAATTATCTATAATTGATAAATTGTAAGTCTATATCTAATTCTTCAGCTTTAAGTACTTGCATTATTTGTTGTAAATCATCAATGCTTTTTGCTGATACTCTAATCTGATCTTCTTGTATTTGACTATTAACTTTTAACTTTGAGTTTTTTATAATTACATTGATCTTTTTTGCATAATCTTTATCTATACCTTGTCTTATTTTTATTTCTTGCTTTACTTTTCCACCCAAAGCATGTTCCATTTTTCCTGCATCCATTGATTTGGAAGAAATATTTCTTTTGATGAATTTTTCTTGAACAATAGTAAAAATATTTCTTAACTTCATATCATCAGGAGCAGTTAAATTGATAGTTTCATCATTATCCCATTCAATAGTTGAATTTGAATCTTTTAAATCAAATCTCTGTGCTATTTCTTTTACAGCTTGGTTAATAGCATTTGCTACTTCTTGTAAATCTACTTTTGATACAATATCAAATGACGCATCTTTTGCCATTATTATTTAACTCCCCTAACTTTTAACTAAAACATTAATTATAAAACTCTTGTAGCAAAAAAGCTTTATGTTTTAATTTTTTTTATTAATTTAGCTGCTTCCAAAGTATTTTTCATCAACATTGCTATAGTCATCGGACCTACACCACCAGGAACAGGGGTTATAGCTCTTACTTTAGGAAAAACATTTTGATAATCAACATCACCAACTAACTTATTATCTAATGAACGATTCATGCCAACGTCAATCACTACAGCATTTTCTTTAACCATATCAGCAGTTACAAAGTTAGCTTTTCCAATAGCTGAAATTAAAATATCGGCAGTTCTAGCTATTTCGGCAATATTTTCTGTTTTAGAATGACAGATAGTAACAGTGGCATTTTCTTTTAATAACATTAATGCCAAAGGTTTACCAACTATATTACTACGACCTAGGATAACACAATGTTTTCCTTCTATTTGTATATTCGATCTTTTCAATAATTCAATAATACCTTTTGGTGTACAAGGCTCAAGTTTGGCTGTACCCAAGAATAATTTTGCTTGAGTGGAAGGATGAAAACCATCAACATCTTTTTGAGGATTAATATATTCCAAAATTTTTCTTTCATCAAGATGTTTTGGTAATGGAAGCTGTACCAAAATGCCATGAATAGAAGGTTCTGCATTTAACTCATCAAGAAGTTTAATTAATTCATTTTCTTTAACTTCCTCGGATAAATCATAAGCTTCTGAATAAAAGCCTATTTTTTCGCAAGTAGCACGCTTATTTTTTACATATATTTGTGAGGCGGGATCATTTCCTATTAGAACAACTGCCAAACCAGCTTTAAATTCATATTTTTCATATAATTGTTCTGCTTCTACTTTTATTTCGTAAAGAATTTTTTTAGATATTTCTTTACCGTTTATTATTTCTGTCAACTAAATTTACCAAATTATTCTAATTTAATGTGATTAATTCTAACAAAAAATATTAAAGATTGTAGTATTTTAATTTGAATATATATTTAATGATATAATTAAGCTTAATTTTGTCACTTTATTTTATCAGGAAATTTAAGAATGAAATCATTAATTACACTTTTTATAAGTTTAACACTTGTTTTAATTTCTACACAAACTAATTATGCAGAAGATAAAAAACAACCAGAAAAAAAAATTGAACTTGATATTATTGGTCATACAGCTTCTGTTAATGTTGTTTTGGTAACGCCAGATGGTAAATCTGCAATTAGTGGTAGCTCTGATAAAACTATTAGATTTTGGGATGTTCATAAAGGTTTGCCAACCAAAAAAGTATTTAAAGGTCATGTTGGAGCAGTAACAGCTTTGGCTGAAAGCCCTAATGGAAAAATACTAGTTAGTGGTAGTACTGATTATAAGATCAAAGTATGGAGCATAGAGGGTAGAGAAATAAAAAATCTAACTGGACATTTTGGTGCTATTAACTCTTTGGCATTTAGCCCTGACGGAAAATATTTAGTTAGTGGTAGTGATGATCATAAAGTTAAAATTTGGAATATTGGTAGCGGTAATGCTGTCAATACATTAGAAAATAATTCACCTATATATTCGGTAGCTTTTAGTCCTAATGGTACAACAGTTGTATCAGGTGATAAAAATGGATATATTAAGATGTGGGATAAAAACTCTGGTAAGGAAATAAAAAAACTAAAAGGTCACAAATATAGTGTTCAATCAATCGTTTTTGATAAATCAGGTAAACATTTAGCCAGTAGTAGTTGGAGAGAAATAAAAATTTGGGATACCTCAAGTGGTAATATTGTTAAAGCATTTACTGGTAATGAATCATCAGGTTTAGCTTTTAGTCCTGACGGAAAAAATATTGCTAGTGGTGGTGGCTATTATTTTAAAACTATAAAAATGTGGAATATCAACAGTGGTAAGCTTATACATGAGTTTGCTGGTACTCAAGGTGCTGTTTCAACCTTAGCATTTGTCAGTGACGGTCAAACATTGGTGAGCGGTGGTGACGATAATCTTGTTAGATTTTGGGATGTAAGCACAGGTAAAGATAAATTTTCTGAGTAAATAATAGGGTGGAGTTGAAGCCACCTTATTATCAAATAATTTCTATTTATTTGTATCAGATTTTAAAAATTCTAGCTTACCATTGTTATTGTTAACTTTGAATGAATCTATAATATTGGTTGTTGAATAAGCATACAATGTTCTTATTACTTCAATAATATCTTTTACTAAGTT
>JACMQJ010000352.1 GCA_014377055.1 Candidatus Sericytochromatia bacterium | reverse complement strand
AGCTGACAAAATATTAATTTTACTATCAGATAATTTACCAATTACATCTTTTAATAAGCCAATTCTATCAAGTGAAATTACTTCTATTTCGGCAGGATATGAGCTTTGCTTATTTTTATCAACAGCTCCCCAACTTACTCCAATAATTCTTCCAGGTGTTACTTGCTGTAAATTAATACAATTTTCACTATGAATAATCATTCCTTTGCCTCTTGTAACGACTCCTTTAATGTCTTCACCAGGAACAGGATTACAGCATGGAGCTACATTGATTAATAAGCCATCAACTCCATCCACCAAAATATCTGAATTTGGTTTTTTCTTAAGATCTTTACTCTCTACAACTGTAGGTATATTAGCTTCTGGATTATTATGAATATAATCACTTCTTATTCGAGAAATGATTTGCATGGTAGTTAACTCACCATAACCAATAGAAGCATACATATCATCAACTGTATGATGATTTAATTTTCGTGCTAATTCTTCAAGTTTCTTTTGTTTTTCAGGTAATTCATCCATATTAACTTTAGCTAAATCAGCTTCTAAAGTGTCTTTACCCTTAATAATATTTTCTTCTCTTTTTTCTTTTTTGAACCATTGTCTAATTCTATTTTTTGCATGAGAAGTCGCTACAAAGTTGATCCAGTCAAGGCTTGGCTGTTTTACTTTAGATAACATAATATCTATCTGATCGCCATTATTCAAAGGCATATTTAAGGTAACAATTTTACCATTGACTTTTGCACCAATACAACGATGACCAACATCGGTGTGTATGCGATAAGCAAAATCAATAGCTGTTGCACCCTGTGGAAGTGAATATACATCACCTTTTGGTGTGAATACAAATACTTCATCAGTAAATAGATCAATTTTTACTGTATCAAGGTATTCATTCGCATCTTTTAGATCACTTTGCCAATCAATTAATTGTCTAAGCCAAGCTAATTGTAGATTTTCGGCATCTTTATCTACTACTCTACCAGCAGCTTTTTCTTTATAAGTCCAATGTGCAGCGATACCATACTCAGCGATTCGGTGCATATCATGAGTACGTATTTGTATCTCAAGGGGATAACCCTCAGGTCCAATAACGGTTGTATGTAGTGATTGATAAAGATTTGGCTTTGGCATAGCAATATAATCTTTAAATCTACCAGGAATAGGTTTTAAAGTTGCGTGAACTATTCCTAATGCTTCATAACAATCTGCCTTAGTATCAACTTTAATACGCATGGCGATAATATCATATAGCTCATGGAACTCTTTTTTTTGCTTGACCATTTTTTGGTAAATACTATAAAAATGTTTTGGTCTACCACTAATTTGAGCCTTAATATTATGATTTTTTAGTTCATCGTCTAATTCTGAGATAACCCTAAAAACATAATTTTCTCTAACTTCACGTTTTTGAGAAACATGCTTGGTTATTTTCCAATAATCTTCAGGATGAAGATAGCGTAACGACATGTCTTCAAGATCCCATTTAATCTTACCCATACCTAATCTATTGGCAAGAGGTGCAAAAATATCTAGTGTGTCGCCTGCAATTCTTTTTTGTTTTTCTGGAGTTAAATGATGGAGTGTTCTCATATTATGCAATCTATCAGCAAGTTTAATGACAATAACTCTTATATCTTTTGCCATTGCCATGAACATTCTTCTAAAGCTCTCTGCTTGTCTTTCCTCTTTGGAGGAAAAATTAAATTTGCCTAGCTTGGTAAGACTATCAACCAATAAATATACTTTGTCTCCAAAAACTTCTTTTAATTTTTCTGGAGGATAATCAGTATCTTCAAGGACATCATGTAATAATCCTGCGGTAATCATCTCAGGATCAGATTTTAGTTTTATCAAAATTTCAGCTACTTCAATTGGATGAAGATAATAAGGTTCTCCTGACGCTCTTTTTTGTGAACCATGCAAATTAACGGCAAGAGAAAAAGCATTCTTGACCATTTCTATTTCATCACAATTACTGCTATATTCTTTTAATTCAGTTAGAATATGTTCCAGTTTTGGTTGTGCTTCTGGATCGAATGAAGTTAAAAAATCCTTGTATGGATCTTTGTCTTCTTTTATGACCTCTAATTTTGCTAATAACTTATTAGACTCGTTACTTTGCAAGCAGATAACTTTTCCCTACCCTTTAAAACTAATAATTCTATTAAAAAAACTGCTTCTACAACTTCAGCACCCATATTGGTTAATAACTGGTAAGTGGCAAAAGCTGTACCCCCTGTTGCCAGAAGATCATCAACTATAACAACTTTTGAGCCTTTTTCGACGGCATCTTCATGAATTTCAAGAGTATCAATACCATATTCAAGAGAGTAGCTTATACTCTTTTTTTTATAAGGTAGTTTACCTGGTTTGCGAACTGGTATAAAACCAACACCCATGGCATAAGCCAGAGCCGCTCCAAAAATAAATCCTCTTGATTCTATTCCTACTACATAATCTATATTAGATATTCTATCCTTAATTTTATCAATTGAGAGCTTTAATAACTCTGGATCTTTTAAAATAGGAGTAATATCTTTAAAGATAATTCCTGATTTTGGGAAGTCAGGTATATCTCTTATTTTACTCTTTATTTTCTCTATATCTGTATCAGTTGTCATATTTTAACCTCAATAATATTGTTTATTTTGTTCAAAGAGCCTCTCAACATTATATTACAGAAGTTCTCATATTCTAATCTTTCTTTAAGATATGTACTATAAGATTTTAATTCACTGAGTCTGATACCTTGACCTAATAGCTTAATAAAATTTTTTCCACTATCTTCCAAAATATATTTTGCTTCAAGTAAAAATTTAAGGCTCAAGGAAATTTTTTCTTTATCAAGTTTGAGTGATTCTTGGCAAATACTTACAAACTGGCTCATACTATCATTATACATATACAGATTTTTTAACATTTCTCTGAGTGTAGTAGCATTTATTTTTTTATCTTCCAAATTGCTTTTTTCAAAAAACATATAAATATGATCCGCACCAACAATATTCATTATATGGTGTAAGTGTTCTTTTTTTAATGGTAAGTCCCATATCACGAGATGTTTACCTGATTCATTACTAGATTTTATTTCTTTTAGATGATCTGGTAAAACTATTTTATTTGTACTAAAAACGTTAATATTTTGATAGCCAAATTCTTCGTATAGCATATACAAATCATCTAATCTATTAACAGTTGAACGATAATCATGTACTTTTACTTTTGAGTCATGTTTATTAATTATTTCAGGGAAGTTAATCTGATGTTGACCAAAAGAATTATTTAAATATCCTAAATTTATTTTTTCATTGAGAAGTTGTTCGATAGGAAACTCAATTTCTAAAATGGAATCTCTTTCAAGTTTTTCGACTTTTTTGGTAATAATTTCTTCTCTTTGGCTGATATTTCTAACATATTTTGCTTTTAATTGTAATGATATTCTACCTTGCCATGAGTTTTCCATGACAGAATAAATCATATCAATTTTTTCATCAAGTGGATAAGATGTT
>JACMQJ010000053.1 GCA_014377055.1 Candidatus Sericytochromatia bacterium | reverse complement strand
TGTTGAAGATATTGAACATACATTCTTGGGATGGCAGGATGCCATAGTTCAAGTATATTTTGAATATCGATCAAAAGTAGAAAGAGAACAAACTGCTAGTAATGCTAGAGAAGAAACTGCTAATGAATATATAGAAAAACTTCAGGAAGTTAATAAATAGCTTTTAGCTTAAAAGCTCTATCCCACGAGGCAAATCCGTCGGGGTATTACGAGCTTTTACCCTTCGGGACGCTAAAACCGTAATATTAAGAGCGAGGCAAGCCTAGGGGAATTAAACCCGACTTAGATTAAACCTATAATTATGTCTTGGTAGTTTTTAAAGTATGACTAATTTAATCAGGTTTGACTGGGCAATAAAAAAATATTAAGAGATAAAGCTAACTTTGGAATACTTGAAGTCTTTCTTTCGGAATTACTTAATCAAACCATTAAAATAATAAATATTCTCGACAGTGAGAGTAACAAAGAAACAAATGACGATAAATTTAATAGAGTTGATTTACTTGCAGAATTAGAATCAAAAGAACTTGTCATTATTGAAGTTCAGAATACTGAAGAACTTGATTATTTACATAGAATTTTATATGGCAGTTCCAAAACTATTTCAGAGAACATGAAAAAGAGTGAATCCTACTCAAATGTCAAAAAAGTAATATCTATTAGTATTGTTTATTTTGAATTAGGAGAAGGTAGTGATTATGTTTATCGTGGTACAACCAACTTTTTGGGAATACATAATCATGACAAATTAAAATTATCTGAAAAACAAGCCAATTTATTTAAAATATCAGAGACGAATCAGATATTCCCTGAATATTATTTATTAAAAATCGAATCATTTGATAATGAAACAAAAGATGGTTTAGATGAATGGATTAACTTTTTAAAGAATGAAGAAATCAAAGATAATTTTAAAGCAAAGGGATTAATTGAGGCAAAAGAAAAATTAGATGTAATGAAACTGTTACCTGATGAGCACGCAGCATATAACCGATATATCGAGAATTTACATTACAAAGCTAGTATGCTTGAGACAGAGATGTTTTTATTGAATGAAAAAATACGAAAGGCTACAGAAGAAGCTAAGATGGAAGCCAAAAAAGAAAGAGATATTGAAATAGCTAAAAACTTAAAAGAATTAGTATTTGAGATAGAAAAAATATCTAAAGCGACAGGTTTATCTATACAAGAGATAGAAAAAATATAATAAAACTAGAAAGAACAGAAATATAGCTGACTATTATATTTAGTTAATATTAGAAGTTTTATAACTCTTGCTATCAAGAAGAATTGAAATAGTATCAATGATTAAAACTACATCTTGACTTATTAAAGTCGCTCCTGCAATACCTTTAATTCTTACCAATGGGTCATTTAGAGGTTTGATTACTATCTCTTGTTGTCCAACAAGCTTATCAACGATAAAACCAACTCTATTTTCAGCAATACCAATAACTACAATATAAAGATAAGGGTTATCATTTTTTGATTTTTCTAATTCAAAATAATCATGAAAGTACATTATAGGTAAAATTCTTTCACGTAATTTGAGTACTTCCCTATTGTTTACAAGTCTTATTTCATCTGGTTTTGCTCTGTATGACTCTATGACAGACGATAACGGTATAGCAAAGGTTTGATTATTTATTTTGATCAATAAAGCTTGAATAATAGCCAATGTTAGAGGTAGCTTGATGATAAATGTTGTTCCTTGATTTAGCTTAGTTTCAACATCAATAGTTCCTTTTAAGTTTATAATATTTTGCCTCACAACATCCATACCAACACCTCTTCCTGATATTTGTGTGACATTATTGGAAGTACTAAAACCTGCTTCAAAGATCAAATTGATAATTTCATTTTCACTAAGCTGAGTATCATCAGTAATCAAGCCTTTTTCTAGTGCTTTAGCTTTTATTAGTTCAAGATTAAGACCTCTTCCATCATCTCTGATTGTTATAACGATACCGTTACCTTGCTGATAAGCATTAAAATGTAAAATGCCTTTTTCTGATTTACCTTTACTTTTTCTCTCGCTTGGAGTTTCAATACCATGATCGACAGCGTTACGAATTAGATGAATTAGAGGATCACTTATTTCTTCAATGATTGCTTTATCAAGCTCAGTATTTTCACCTTCAATAATTAAGTCTATTTGCTTACCTGTATCTTTTGCCAAATCTCTAACAACTCGACTGAATCGGTTAAAAACATTACCAATAGGCAACATTCTAATTCTCATAACAGTTTGCTGTAAATCATTACTTAATCTTGAGAAGGTACTCATAATTTCTTTAAAATTTTCGGCAATTAAATGTAATCTATTTTTATCAACACTAAGATTATTTTTATTACCCAAGGCATCCAATAATTCTGAGCTAATAAAGTCTAGTTGATTTTTACTAATGACCTGCTCACCAATCAAGGATAATAGGCTGTCCAATCTTTTTATTTCAACTCTAATATTGTTTTGAGTAGGAAGTTTTTTTTGATTGTTATCAATAATTTTATCTGAAACTTCTTTTTCACTAATTAATAAGTTATCTTCATTTGATTCTGTTTCATTTTCAAATAAAACTCTATTAACTTTTATTTCTCTATTTTTGATTATTTTGTATATACGGTCTTCATTATCACTAGTTGAAAATAATATAAAAACTTGTAAATCAAAAATATTAGGATCAAAATTATTCAATGATGGTATAGAGCTTGGTTCAATTGAGATATTAATTATCTCACCCAAAAACTCTAAATTAATACATGTTGATAAGTAACTTATATCTTTTTCAAAACAATTTTTATCCAAAAATAAGCTTATTTGATAAATGTTACTCTTATTTTCAATTTCATTAATTAGCTTCTCTTTTTCAGCATCGAGCAAATTATTTTTAAAAATATCTAAAAGCTTATTGAAATATTCGTTTGCTTTATTTAATTCTTTACTTTCTAAATCATTATCAAAAAAAATGTTTTCTAATTCATTAATAATATCAGTGACTTTTATATCTTTGTCACTTCTTTTTTCTTTTATTTCAGCTAATATTTTACTTAGTAGATCTAATCCCCTAAAAGAAACTTCTATTATTTCGATACTAATTTCTTGCTTATTCTTTCTAATATTATCAAGTAAATTTTCCCAAACATGAGTAAAATCTAAAAGTTGATTAAAATCTAACATCCCAGATAAGCCTTTGATTGTGTGAATAGAGCGAAAAAGGCTATTGATAGTTTCAGGATTTAAAGATTGGTTTTTATCAATATTTTCTTCAACTTCAAGTAACTTTATTTCTATGGCTTCGATATGTTCTTCAAACTCAGTGATAAATTGCCTAACAAACTGTTCATTATCTTCAAAACCAACAGTCACTGTTTATTCCTCATTATTATTTTGTATTAATAAATATTTTGTTGCTCTAGTTGCTTCAAACAAATCATTAAGATACGTTTGTGGATTTTCGATAATTAATTTACCATCTAATTTTTGTAGCTCAAAATGAATCGAGAGAAGTAAACCTATTCCTGCTGTATTAATAAAATCAGTTTTTTCTAGGTTAATTCTAATAAAAATATTTTTATTAGAAACTAAATTTATAACCTCCTCTTTTAGAGCAAGGCATAAATTATTATCTATTTCATTATTTATTCTTATTAAGTGTTCTTTTTCATTTAATTTGAGCGAATCAAAAAACATTACCTATTACTACCATGGAATGCTCCTCTCATCATTTGTTGTAACTCATTGGTATTGTCACTGTATGAAAGAGCATCTTCAAGAGAAATACTATTTTCTTGATAATGCTGAAATATTGACATATTCATTGATTGCATACCATCATATCCACCTTGTGCAATGGCTGAGTATAGTGCATCAATTTCATTTTTTAAAATAAAATCTCTAACTGTAGGTGTTGCTACCATTATTTCATGCACAGCTATTCTTCCCATACCAGTAGATCTTGGTACTAATCTTTGAGCAATACAACCTCTGAGAGTATTACCTAATTGTAGCCTAATTTGGGTTTGTTCATGAGGTGGGAAAGCATTAACAACACGATTAATAGTTTGAACGGCATCGGTTGTATGAAGTGTACTAAGAACCAAATGACCTGTTTCAGCAGCTTTTAGAGCTGAAAGTATAGTTTCTTGATCTCTCATTTCTCCAATTAATATTATATCAGGATCTTGTCTGAGAGCTGCTTTTAGAGCCATAGAGAATGAAGCTGTATCATTGTGTAATTCTCTTTGTGTGATAATACTTTTTTTATGTCTAAAAACAAATTCAATAGGATCTTCAGCTGTAACTACATGCAAATCCATAGTTGTATTAATATGTTCGATCATACCAGCCAAAAGTGTCGATTTACCAGATCCTGTAGGGCCTGTAACCAATATTAATCCTTGTGTTTCATTACACATTTTTTTGATCGCACTAGGAACACCGAGTTTATCAAGAGGCGTTATTTTTAGAGGAATGACTCTAAAAACAGCTCCAACATGACCTTGTTCTTGATATAAGTTAACTCTAAATCTAGCTAATCCACTAACCATGAATGAAAAATCTAGCTCATGCTTTATTTCAAATTCTTCTCTCTGACTGTTACTAAGAATACTATACAGGGATTGCTTTGTATCAGATGGAGTCAGGGGACGCATTTCTGTAGGGACAATACGTCCGTCAATTCTTAACATTGGAGGACATCCAGATTTAATATGAATATCAGATGCCCTCTTGGTTACAGCTGTTCTTAAAAACTCATCTATGTGCATTAAAAAAAGTTATCCTTCCTGATAAATTTAAAATTGGATCTCTGATAATTGCTTGCCAATATGTTGTGAAAGTAATTTTGTTTGAGATAAAATCATTTTTATACTTTCATCATCCATTGTGTCAACATCCCAACTTGCAACTTTTTCGTTTCTTGCATTATTAAAAATATAGCTTATTTTTAGCTGTGTTGGATTAAAACTATTTACTTCAGCACCTAATTCGGCATCCTCATCATATTGACTCCCAAACATTGTTTGTATATTAAGCTCGGCAATATGATTAACATTTTTAACATTAATATTATGAGAATTAGGTAAAAAACTAAGACTCAAAAAATTAACCTCTGTAAGAATTGACATCTCACAACTATAAAATTGTGGGACAGTTGTGCCATTTTCCAAATATCTTTGCCCTGTCTGTAATTGATAGTAACAAAGCAGTATTTTTTCGTTAGGAGTAATCATGTCACTAAGAGCTGTAAAAATTACTTCGGTAATTTTGCCTAAGCTATTAAGTTTTTTTGCTAACTCAATCAATCTTTCATGCTTTTTTATGGAATTAAGCATTCTCTCTTGAGGAGATTTTTGTTCTGTACTCATTTTATATATTCCTTTCCATCCATATAAGGTTGTAAAGCTTTTGGTATTTTAATGCTACCATCTTTTTGTTGATGATTTTCGATTAGAGCAGCTAATGCTCTGCCAACAGCAACTCCAGATCCATTTAATGTATGAGGAAAAGCTGTTCCTTTGTTTTCGGGTCTATAACGCAATCCACCTCTTCTTGCCTGAAAGTCAGTACAGTTACTACAAGAAGAAATTTCTCTGTATTTATCTTGTGAAGGAAACCATACTTCAAGATCATAAGTTTTGGTACTATTAAAACCCATGTCTCCAGAGCATAATAAAAGAACTCTATAAGGTAATTCAAGTAATTCTAAAACTTTACTAGCATCAAGAGTCATTTTTTCTAATTCGTCAAATGATGTTTCTGGCTCTACAAGTTTTACCAATTCTACTTTTGGAAATTGATGAAGTCTGATAAGACCTCTTGTATCTCTACCAGCAGCTCCAGCCTCAGCCCTAAAACATGCTGTATGAGCTGTAAAATATTTTGGTAAATCACCTTGATTAAGTATTTCGGTACGATAAATATTGGTAAGTGGTACTTCTGCGGTTGGTATCAAAAAATAATCAGAATTAGCAATAGAGAATAAGTCCTCTTCAAATTTTGGTAAATTACCATTTGCAGTTAAGGTTTCACGATTAGAGATGAAAGGGGGTTGTATTTCTTCATATCCATGTTGATTAGTGTGCAAATCAAGCATAAAATTAACTAATGCTCTTTCTAGTCTTGCTCCTTGACCACGCATCATCACAAATCTTGCACCA
>JACMQJ010000351.1 GCA_014377055.1 Candidatus Sericytochromatia bacterium | reverse complement strand
TGAATTAAGGCATCTGTATTATTATCTTCAAGACATCCTAATGGTTTGCTTTGACCACAGCCTCTTTGATCAAAAATAATTACTCTATAAAAACTAGGGTCAAAAAATTGTCTGTATGCTGGTGATGATCCACCACCAGGACCACCATGCAAAAATATTACAGGTTCTCCGTTAGGATTTCCAGATTGTTCATAGTAGAGTTCGTGGAGTTCAGACACTTTAAAGAATCCTTGATCAAAAGGTTCGATCGCAGGATATAAAGTTTTCATTTCCAAATTGTTCATAATAATCTCCAATATTAATATTAAGGAACTCACCCCTGATCCAATCCATCCTAACCTTCTAATCCACCCTAACCCTCCTTTGCAAAGGAGGGGACAAAGAGCAAAGGAAGTGACAATAAAGAAAAAGAGGGAGGCAAAGAAGCTAACTGTTCTATACTAACTTCTCTTTTATCCTTTTCCCTTTCTTTGCAAACTGAGCTAGAGGAATTTCTTACTCCCTTCTCTTTTTTAAAGAGAAGGGCTGGGTATGAGTTTAATCAAGTAAATGAGTAACAGGAATAATCAATGGTCTTCTCTTAGTAGCTGAAAAAGCATAATCAGAAACAATATCACAGATTTTTTGATCAATATCTATCTCAGATTTTTCTTGTAGAGTTTTTTCTAATCTATCTTTCAAATACTGACCACCCTTTTTGTAAAAAACTTGATCGTCATGTTGGATAATAAAACCTTTGGAAACTAGTTGAGGATCACTTGCCACTTTAAAATCATGTGTGATTGTAACAGAAGCAAAAATAACTCCATCTCTTGATAATACTTGTCTATCTCTAAGAATATCATCTTCAACAAAACCAATTCCAGAGCCATCAATTAATACTTTATTGGCTGGGACTTTCATAACAACTTCTGCTTTTTCAGGAGTTATTTCTAAAACATCACCATTATCCATGATAAATATATTTTCTTTTTTGATATCAAGTGATTGTGCAAGCTCTCCATGATGGATAAGATGACGACTTTCTCCATGAATAGGTACAAAATACTTAGGTTTAGTTAAATTAATCATCATTTTTAGTTCTTCCGAACTAGCATGACCCGAAACATGTAAATGTCTATTAGCTTCATAAATAACCTCTGCACCTTTAGAGAATAATTTATTAATGGTATTAAAAACCATTTTTTCATTACCTGGTATCGGTACTGCTGATATAATTATTGTATCACCAGGCGACACTACTATTTTATGCTCACCTTTGGCAATCCTTGTTAGTACAGACATTGGCTCACCTTGTGAACCTGTGGTAATTATTGTTATTTCATTATCTTTATAATGTTCAATATCTGTTTGCTTAATAAAAACAGCGTCTTTACATTTTATATAGCCCATATCAATAGCTTTTTTGGTAACACGTTCCATACTTCTTCCAACTAATGCAATCTTACGATTAAATTTGGTTGAAATATTTATTATTTGTTGTACACGATGAATATTTGAAGCAAATGTTGTCACAATTACTCTATTAGTAGCTGTTCCAATTGCATTAATTAAGGCGGGAGCAACTTCTTTTTCTGATGGTGTAAATCCTGGTCTAGTAACATTGGTACTATCAGACATCAATAAAAGTACACCTTTTTCACCAAATTCAGCAAATTTATAATAGTCTGTCAATTCGCCATCTACAGGAGTTGGGTCAAATTTAAAATCTCCAGTATGAATAATATTACCTAAAGGAGTTTCTATTGCCAAGCCAACGCTATCAGCTATACTATGACAAACTTTAAGGAATTCTACCTTAAAAACACCAAGTTGTATTCTCTGTCTAGGTTGAACCACTCTTAGTGAAACATTACTGTATAGTTTTTTATAACTTAGTTTATCTTCGACAAGACCAAGTGTTAATCTTGTACCATAGACAGGAGGTAAATCTTTGGTAAATCTTCTTAAAAAGTCGTTAATACCACCTATATGATCTTCATGTCCATGAGTTAAGATGATACCCCTAATTAAATGCTGATTTTTTATTAGATAATCAGTATTGGGTAGTATATAATCTACTCCATAATGTTCTTCAGAGGGAAATCCAAGCCCTACATCTACAACAATGATGTCATCAAGATACCTGATAGCCATCATATTTTTCCCTATTTCTCCAAGACCACCTAGGGGGATTATTTGCAAGCCTTTTAAATCATCGCTTGATAATGTTTTGTTTTTTAATTCTGTTTCAGCCATATTTTTTTATATTTTATTTACCACATTTAGTATTCTATTATAATTTTCTTCAGTTAATGAAGTTAAAGGAAGTCTGACACCACCTGCATTAATACCTTTTAGATTTAATGCCGCCTTAACAGGGGCGGGGCTTGGGGCACAAAATAACGCTTTAAATAAATCAACTAGGGAAAAATGAATTTCCCTTGCTTTTTTCAATTCTTTTTGATCAATGAGATTAAACATCTCTGATATTTGTTTTCCTACTATGTGAGAGGCTACACTTACAGCACCAGCTGCACCAAGACAATATAACGGAAAATTAACTGAATCATCACCACTATATACTTTAAAATTTGGGGTAGCAACACGCAAATATTGGGTTGATAACTCAATATTACATGAGCTATCTTTTATAGCAACAATATTATCTATCTCAATTAATTTTTCTAATGTTGATACTTCGATTGTTACACCTGTTCTACCAGGATGATTGTATAAAATTACGGGAATATTCACACTATTAGCAACAGACTTAAAATGCTCATATAATCCTCTTTGATCAGGTTTATTATAGTAAGGACTGACAATTAATAAGGCATCAGCTCCAGCTTTTTCACATTCTTGTGATAGCTCAATAGTATCTTTGGTACTATAAGATCCAGATCCTGCAATAACAGGAACTCCATTAGAAATTTCTTTAACTGATTTTACTATATTTAACTTTTCTTCTTTAGTGAGAGTAGGTGATTCTCCAGTTGTACCAAAGACAACTAAGCCAGTTGTTTTATTTTCGATTAGATTTAGAGAAAGTTTTTGTAGTATATTATAATCGACTTCAAGATCCTGATTAAAAGGTGTAACCATTGCAGTCATTAGATTACCTAAATCTAACATAATATATACGAATCTCCTAAACAGAAAATAGAAATTAAAACTCTAATTAAAATGATATTATATCATAACGACATTTTTTATTTGTTGATGTTACTAAAAATATCATAACGATATTTATTTTAACTTGA
>JACMQJ010000350.1 GCA_014377055.1 Candidatus Sericytochromatia bacterium | reverse complement strand
CCACCTAAAATATAGGCTTTTTCTTCATTATCTTTAAGCTTTCTTAGTTTTAGAAAATATGATTTATTAGCATTAAAAATATTTTCTTTCTCGATGAGTATATAAAAGCTCTGTTTTACTTGAGATACAATTAGACGTTTGGTTTTTTCATAATTTAATTGTGATTGAGTTTTATTTAGTTCAGATTTAAATATTTCACCTTGATTTTTGTTAAAAATAGGTATAGAAAAACCTACACCACCACCAATAGCAGGCTTATAAGATGGTCCAGAAGAATCAGACTCAATACCAAAGGTCACATCAGGATAAGCATTTAATTTATTTAATTTGATATTTATTTCAGCTAGTTCTTGACTTTTTTTTGCAGCTTTTAAATCGTACCTTTTTATTAAAGCAGCACTAACAAACTTATCTATATTCAAATTATTATTAGATTCAGGCATCTCATCTTTAATCTTAATATTTACATTTTCGTTCAAGCTCAAAAGATATTTAAGATTTTCCAAATCAGTTTTAAGATTTAATGTAGAGTTAGAAATATCTTTTTTAAAATCAAGTTGTTGTATTTCTAACTTGGTATGTTCAAGCTCAGGTATAAAGCCTTTTTCTAACTTAATTGCAGACACTATCAATAATTTATTAAAGCTATTGTAATTTTCTTTTGCAGATTCTAACTGTATGTTATCCAGCATTACTTGATAATAAACAATGATAAAATTTGTTAGAAGATTTCTAATATTATCTTGATAATTTAATTTTGAATAATTAAAGTTTTCTTGGGCAACTTTAATTCTGTACTCTCTTTTATTTACCGTTTCAAAGCTCTGATTAATTCTAAAAGCAAATGAATCAGGATTATCTTTATCTTTATAAGCAACAGTATTAAAATTAGAAACATTTGCAGAAAAATCAGGATTTTGTAATAATGAAGCTGTATCAATATCTCCTTTGAGCTTTTGTACATCATAATTGCTAATTTTTACATCATAATTATCTTTCAAAAATTTATTTATTCCAGTTTTTAAATCAAGTTTAAAAACTTCCTCTGCATAGACATTTTGTGAAGTAATAAAGTTAATAATTAACGCAATAAAGAGAACTAGCTTAAAATTTTTCATTTTATTAATATTAGTTACACCAAATAATCATAATAATTTTTATAAGCTTTAAAGATATATTTAATTGCTAAATTTAATTTTTATTTACTTATCTGATTATGATTATAGCTAGCAAATTATTTTTAACCAATGAATTATCAGTGATTAAACTGTGATAAAACTGTGATATTTTTTTATTTATAAACCCGTCCATAAAAAACCTTACGGGCTTGCCCTCAGGATGAGTGTGGACAAACTAACTGTAACGGCAAACTAAAATTGTATTTGGTCAATGGCTTGATACTTGTATAATATTGCTGTTGAATATATAAAATATCTCTATTCTCAAAAAGGTGTAAGTATATCTAAATTTGACTTAATTAATGAGCTTCCATAGGTTAAGAAGACTGTTGGTTTTGAATAGTATTATGCCTCTATTAACTGTTTTATTATGAAAAATAAAATAAATATAATTTAACAAAAAAGCTACTAGATATAATTAATTTATCCAACTATTTTTATAAGTTATTTTTAAAATTTTTTAATTCTACTTTTAGGTTATTAGCAAATAAATCCATGTTTTTTTCTACTGTTATTAGATTTGGATACATCTCTATAGAAGTGTCCCATATAGCATTATAGACTGCTTCACTAATAATTTTTCTATTAATCTTATCAGTAAAAATTTCTTTTTTAGCAAAGTCATCATACAAGCTAACAATAGATTTTGCTAAACCTAACAAAGCTTCTTCATTTTTATATTTAATTTTTAGAGTGCCCGCTAATATTTGACTCGATACACTATAAGCAACAACTCTCAAATCATTTCTATCAAGAATATTTGCTGAACTTAAGATAGAAATAAATGTATTTTTTATTACTTCGGATATATCCCATCCTCTCTTTTTTGCTATATCAGTGATAGAAAATACTATATCTCTAATGTACAAAGAATAAACTTTTAGATCAATGTCTGTATCTGTAAAACTTTCAAAAATTTCTGCCAATATATTATTTAAATATTCTCTAAATTGTGGAGATAAGTCACTACCACCCCATAAGATAATTTGCCCCGAAACTTTTTGCCCTATATCACCTGCTTTATAAATCAAAAGTTGTTGAGAAAAAGGTTTAAGTGGCATTTTGTCAATATTATATGTTGATAAGAAGTATTTTTCAAAATTAAACTCTGGATTATTTAAACTTTCTTTATATGAATAATAAACAGGAAAGAGTATGCTCTTTTTTCCTGATAAAAGCATTAATAAATCAATGTTTTCTTTTACTTTAGTTTCTAAATCATATTTTTCTTGGGTTAATAATTCTTGTGCTTTTCTGATTCTAATATTACTTTTTTGTATATCATTCATTAATAATGATGCCTCAGAAAATCGACCCTTTTTATTAAGAACAGACCAAGCCTCCTGTTTGACAGGCATAAGCTTTCGATCCAAATTATATATATATAGTAGCATCGGTAATAAAATTAACTGAACTCGATGATTATAGATTCTTTTTAGATTTTGAAATTTTATTTCTGTATCAATAATAGATCCAAGCTCTATAGCTCCATTTTCAATTAAAGAGGCAATTATTTCAATAATATTAGGTAAATAAGGATTATTAGGTAAATATGCTATTTTATTTATTATTTCATTAAAATCTTTTTCCAAAAAATACTCATTAATTTTGAAAGTAGAATCTTGAGTCCAGATATTGATATTTTGGTATAGCTCTGTTAACTCCATAAAAATATTACCCAAATCACCTTTATAAGTTTCAAAATCAACTAACATCATTGATTGATCAATCTTTAATGTTGAGGGTTGCATTAAGTTATCAATAAAACTTAGACCTTCATTTTTAATTTCGACATCAGTAATAGTTTCATCTTTTTTTTGTGACTCAACATCATCTCTAACCAATCTTTTTATAACTACTTTTTCTGGTGGTGATTTTATAGGATTATTGTTGATAAAATCAGGTACTTTTTCAAAGCTTTGTTTTTGATTCATATTATTCATTTTTATTATTGCTCTTTATTATTGTTCTTCTGACAAAAGATTTAATTCTTCAGTTATATCAATAATTTCATTAAGTCTTTTTTGTTTTAACCAATAAAAATTAGAGCTTAACTCATAATTATTGGTTCTTATATTCTTTAACATCATTTGTTGTTTTGGTAGTGGTTGTTTGGTAATAGCCATAATAGAATTTTTTATTTTACTTTCAATCATATCTGTATTTTTTTTGGGTTCATCTTTTAAGCCCTTAATTTTTGGTCTGAGAGAATTAACATTTACTTTTTGCATAAAAAAATCTTTTAGATATATTTTGTTAATATCAATTTTAAGAAGTGATAAAGTTTGATTCATAACATTTATTGGATATAGCTTATTAAAATCAGATATAGATAGTTTAGAGTTTATAAAGCTATAAATAAATACTATTTTAGCTATTTTTAACCATAAAAATTTAATTTCTTTATTATTATTCCAAATATCTTGGTCAATTATTTTTAACTTATCAATTAATGCTTCTTTATTTTTTATATTGGTTTGGGTCAAACCTTGGCTCATGATAGTTCTATTTTTTTTATTTTCTGCCAGACAATTATTATTATTAATAACTAAATCTCTGATCGAAAACATAGTATTTTCAGGAAATTTACTTTTTAAGTCATCAAATTCTGGGACATTTAATTCTCTAAGGGTTTGAACAAATTGAATCTGATAATCATCTTTTAGATCTTGTTCAATTTTTGCCATTACTTCAAGTATAGGTATATATATAAATCCTGAAATAGTGTATTTTAGACGTTTTGTTGTCCCATAATCACTAGAAAGTATTTCTTGTATTTGCTCCAAACTTAGTGATATGTCAAGTTTTTTTAACTTATAAATCATAATAGACATGTCAATGTTATTGGCAAAATCATTACCAGCTCGAGCGAGTTGTTGTAGCATTATAAATTTGATGATAGCATCTTCTGGCATACCATATTTTAATAAAAGTTTTGAATCTTCCAACCTATCAAAGTCAAAACTACCTAACGAGTCATAAATGTATTGAATCAAGCTATCATAGGCATATTTGGCAACTTCAAATCTACTCTCATTATCATCAAGTCTATCATTCGATGAAAAATTATCTTCTGTATCCAAAGGTGCATTTTCATCAAAATCATCTCCCAAAGCCAGACCCATTTTTGCTTTAAAGCGTTCTCTTATTTTATATTCTTCAATCTCAGCAAGATTTGGTCTAACCTTGACATCTTTTTTTATTTCGTTCTCTTCTTCAAGAGGTGCTGATTCTAGCTCTTCACTAATTTCATTTTCAGGTTCTTCGCCTAATAAATATTGATAAGCTGATTTAAAGGCTCTATATCGATCGGATGTTTTTTTTACTTGTTCTTTCCTAAGCAATCCAGCAACTTGTGAGTTACCAGCCATTGCTTCACGATTTTTGAGAGCTTCTCTTCTATCTACATTAGTATTTTCATTGACTTTAGTGTTTTGTAGAGACTTTGCCTGAGTTCCGCCCATTCCTAAATCAGTCATCTAAAACCTTTCATAACAATATATACAAACTTAATTTTAACAGAATATTGTTAAAATAAAAAATAGAGTGACTAAATTATTGGACTTTGGACAAAATATCAAGCTCTAGCAGACTTAGATCATTACAGTCACATAAATTTTTCAACATATCTGAATAACTATGGGTTTTGAAAAAAACTACATTACAAGCTAAAACTCATAGTTATTATTAACTTGTTCTATTTCTACCCTAAGAGCATTTTAGAATCGTGTTTCTAAGCATATTTTTGGCTAAAATTCACTAGTAAATTACATCTTTTTTTAGTCCGAAGTTCAATAAATTAGTCGAGTGCATTAAAATTTTATTGGTCTAAAAGACACATACAACTCGTCTCTACTCCAGATTAAAATTATAGAAAATGTACATGCAGAAGAAACAAAAAAGGAAGAGTGGTGGAATATTTTCTAATTCACGATAAATTAGATTAAATAGCGTGAATTAGATGTTTTGAAATTCTACATTAATCCAAATTTATAAATAGTTAACTGCTTATATGTTTGATTTGGTTTTAAAACTGTAGTAGGAAAAGATGGTTTATTGGGTGAATCTGGGTAATGTTGAGCTTCAAGACAAAATCCATATCTATTTTTATATACTTGCTCATTTTTACCTTTAAAACTTCCATCAAGAAAATTACCTGAATAAAACTGTAGACCTGGTTCAGTTGTATACATTTCCATTTTTCTGCCTGATTTAGATTCAGTAACGGTTGCAGCTAATTTTAATTTACCTATTTTTCCATTAAGAACAAAATTATGGTCATAACCTTTACCATAACTTAATTGAGTATTTTTATCATTAATATTTTTTCCTATATACTTTGGTTTTCTAAAATCAAAAGGCGTACCAGCCACTTTTTCTAATTTGCCAGTTGTTATTGATACTGAATCTATAGGAGTATAATAATTTGCATTAATCATTAATTTATTACTGAGAATATCACCACTACCAAAAAGATTAAAATATGAATGGTTTGTTGGATTAATTATTGTAGTCTTATCTGTATTTGCTTGATAATATATTTTTAATTCATTGTTATCAGTTAATACATATTTTACATTAATTTTTAGATTTCCAGGATAACCTTCTTCACCATCTTTACTCGTATAGTTTAGTTCTAAACCTTTACCTTCTTTACTTTCAAATTTTTTGGCATTCCAAATAACCTTATCAAAACCAACTTTACCACCATGCAAATGGTTTACCCCATTATTTGTGGCTAATTTATAGGTTTTTCCATTTAAATGAAAAACACCCTTGGCAATTCTATTACCATATCGACCAACAATACTACCAAAATAGGGACTATTTTTAACATATTCTTGAAGGTTATCAAATCCTAAAACAATGTCTGAAATGTTGCCTTTTTTGTCTGGTAAAATAATACTAGTGACAATTCCACCATAATTTGTTATTTTTATTTCCGTATTTTTATTGTTTTTTAATGTATACAAAAAAGCTTCTTGTCCATTGGCCAATTTTCCAAATGAAATATCTTCTTTTGCATAAGCATTTGTTGAAAATAAAAATATCGGAAATAAATATTTTGCGTATTTTTTCACTTAATTAACTCTTTCAAATAAAATATATTATCCTATTTTATTTTATTTTCTCAATAAAGAATAGGTATAAAAATAATTAAATTATGTAATACATAACTAATTAACTTTTTGTCTTTGATAAAGCATATTCAAAAAATCTTTCGTATTCATGAACAACACCAATATTTTCAAATACAACATCACATTTTTCTACAATTTTTTTACTAATTTCTTGATGATATTTTTTATTAGTACCAAGCTCAATAACTTTCTCTATGTAATCATCAACATCTTTTGCAATACAATCTTGCATTTCCATTTCTTGATAAGCGGCATAAGTATGCCTACTTCTGTGATATTTATCTGGAAGTGTAACAACTGGAACTCCTACACTAAAGGCATCATAAGTCGTATTTGCACCAGTATAATAAAAAGTATCAATCATTACATCAGATAATGCCACAAGATTTAAATAATCGTCAAATGACATTCTTTCAACAAATTTTATTCTTAAAAATACATCTGAACAAGTATTTTTTAATCTTTCTATTAATAAATTACTGATACTTTCTTGCTTATCTTTTAAAAATAAGACCACACCAAACTTATCTCTTTCAAGTATTTTTTTTATAGCATAATCAAAGTCAGGATGAACCTTTAACAGTGTTTGTGAGCAAAAGTAAATATTATTTTCATCTGATAATTCAAAAAAATCTCTCTTTTTAAAATCATATTTAGACTTGGGAGTATAGTAGTATGTTGGTAGATATTTTATCTTAAATAACTCTTCTACATAATGTTTTTCACTGCCCTCAGACTCAAGATGATCACTAGAAATGTAATAATCTATTGCTTTATTACCTGAAGTAAGAGGCCAGCCCCAACTTAAGCTTTGTATTGGTGCTAACTTAAAATATGGAAGAAAAAAATTAAAACTATCTGTACCAACTTCCCAAAAGTTTAGAAGATCAAATTTAGCCTCTTTGACAACTTTTATGGCATCTTTTATATTTGTTGGTAAATCAAGATATTCTATTTCATTATTTAAAATATCAGGTTTAATTATTTTTTCACATCTTGATTTTTCACTAATAATTGTATATTTGTATTGACCTTTTTTTAGATTATTTAATATTCCAAGAACTGATTTAATAAAGATTGATTCATGACCTGCACTGATCAAAAAGCCAATATGTTTTTTTTCATTAGATGAACTGTTTGAAGGATTTGAAATTAAATTTTTGTTTTCATAATGATATTGGTCAAAATTATTTTGAAATAATTTAACGTATTTTTCTCTCAACTCTCGGTCAAATCTTCCATGATATGGCATCATGTAAAATGATTGAATGGTAAAGTTTGAACATTCATCGAGATTAATATTTATACCCTTTTTTGAATATTTTTCAATTACATTTTCTATTTTAGAACGATAAAAATTTATTTCTTCACTACTTTTAAATATAGTAGGTGTAATTGTTTCTACATGAAACGCAAGAGATTGATCCTCTGGTTTTAGCTTTAATATTTTTTCATAATAAAGTAATGCTTCTTCAATTTTGCCTTGTTTTTCTAATAATATTGCTATGCTTTGAAATGCAGGGGTAAAAGATGGATCAATATTAATAGCTTTTTCAAAAGTTTCGATAGCTTTTTCATAATCACCAACTTTCAAAAATAGTGAACCCATAATATAAAATGATTCAGTTAAATTTGGAGCTATATGTGTAATTTTATCATAAATATCAAGAGCCTCGCCGATCAAAAATTGATTAACTTTTACATTAGCTAAACCTTTTAAAGAATCCAAATTTATTGGATCAATTTTTAAAGCGGTTAAATAAATATTTATTGCCTCTTGATAATTTCCTATTTTATTCATTAAACTACCAAAATTATTATACGCCTCCATAAATTTAGGATTTAAATTAATAGATTCTTGATAATAATGTATGGATTGCTCTACTTTATTAAGCAGAGCAAAAGATAAACCAATTCTATTATAATTTTCTAACTGATTGTTATCAATTTTGAGAGATGTATTATAATAATTAATTGCTTCCAAATAATCTTCCTTAATAAAAAGAAGATTACCTATATTATTATAAGCCTTGGTATTCTTTGGATTAATATGAATAACCTTATAATAATTATCTATAGCTTTTTTATAATCTTTTTTTTCTGATAAGATTCCACCTAAGTTAAAAAAAGCTTGTTCAAATCTAGGATTATTGTCTATAGCTTTTGTTAGATATTTTATTGCATTATTTATTTCACCATTTCTACGATAAGCTTCAGCCAAATTATTACAAATAACTGCATTCTTTTTATTTAATTCATAAGCTTTTTTTAGGTATAAGATAGCATCTTGATATTTATCTTGTTGACCATACAATATGCCCAAAAAGCTTAATGAGTTAAAATGATTCTTATCAATTTCTAAAACATCTTTGTATAACTTTTCGGCTTTAATAAAATAATTAACTTTATGAGATTCTTGAGCTTGATAAAATATGTTTTCTACAGTATGTTTCATAATAATTTTTTGAATTGCCTTATTTTGATTTCAGCTATTTATTTTATGATTAAGATTTATTTTCGTATTCTATATCTGTAATTTTATCTTAACTCATTTTTTATTATTATGAATTATACTATTAAAATTAAATTTGAATATATAATTTTGGTATATTAAAGTATGATAGAGCAAAGTGAGTTAAATAATGTATCCTTTTATGAGAAACACTCAAAGAGTATCAGAGCTTGGCATTGGTTAACTTTTGTTATAGTAACACTTTTATTATTAACTGTTTTACTTAACTACAATATTCTAGATTCTACTATCAATGCACCTTTGTTTAAAAAGATTCTATCTCAGTCAGGAACTATCATTAACGATAAACAAGCTCGTCATTTAGCCAAAACAATTGAAAATAAAATTTGGACTTGGCACAAATATTTTGGCATAACTCTTAGTTTTTTAATGCTCTTTAGATTAATATCTGAATTTGTACAACCAAAGAACCAAAAAATTTTTGTAAAGCTTAAAAAATCCTTTGATTTGTATAGAAAAAAAGATATAAATAATGATAAAGTTTTAATAAAACATTATCTTGGGGTTAAGTCTATATATTTAATTTTTTATATACTTATAACTATAATGGTTGTTACGGGTTTAATATTAACTTATGAGGATGATTATAGCTTTTTACAAACTTTTTCAGGAATAGCTAGAACAATTCATGAATACAATATGTATCTTATACTCACTTTTGTAATAATTCATATTGGCGGTGTAATTATTTCTGAATTAGGTAAATTTAAAGGAATTGTTTCTAATATGATAAATGGTGGTAAATAATAAATCAATACTCAAATTCCTTGAATACTACAATCTAAAATATCCAATAGCTAGTCTATTTCGCTTAATTCTTGTAATTATTTTTTGTATCCACCGGAAAGAATAGGAAAACGACACCAAGTTTTTGGATCAAGATTTTCATCATCCAAATGAAATGAAGGAGCATATCTTTCCCTTTTCCGTTGATTAATACACCAGAGCTTAAAAAATTTATTGACCCATAATTTGAGATCTTCAATTGGATACTGATTAAAAAACTTACCTTTCATTAGTAAATTATGTCTTTAAGGTGTTATAATTACTTTTAGTATCTAAAATAAATTATTACTTTTCAGATTTTAATTGAGTAGACTGTAAAAAATGTAGTTTTAAAAAACATTTAATTTTTTTTTATTAGTTATGAATATACTGATTATATTTTTGGTTACTATATACTTATTGCTAATTAATTTTTGATTGCTTTGATTTTTCTTTTAATTTAGGAGTTTTAAATGTCTTCAAACGAGCCGAATAACTCATCAATAAACAAAATGGTACTATCTGGAGCTGATGATAATATTGACATGATTAAT
>JACMQJ010000349.1 GCA_014377055.1 Candidatus Sericytochromatia bacterium | reverse complement strand
GTATTTTCAGAGGGAAGAACGCTCTGTTTTTAGAATAAGAAGAAATATTCATCTTGAAATAAACCTTTCTTCAGAAATGGAACTTGATGAAAATATCTCAGTCCTTTTTGCTTTTTGTTTGGCTTTTTCAGAAAAAATGGTGTCTATCTTTCAAAAGGATATTTTATTTATAAATATCTATTTGCATGGCTTTATGCCAACTTCAATTGAAAAGGCAATAAAATTTTTCGAGCATTTTATTCAGGAATCGAGTTTGCAAAGTAATATTTTTATAAAACCTCACTCTAATTTAGAGGAGCTAATTAAGAAAAGACAGAGGGTTCAACATATAATAATTGGTAAAACTATCAACAAAAAATGTAAAACCATTAATTTTGAATTTCCTGGTAATGAAAATTTTTATCAAATGGATTTTGAAAGAAAAGGAATATCCCTTTCCCTTTTAATAAATAATTTAATTGAGGAGATTGTTAATAGTGCAAATAGCTGAAATAATTGAAAAGACAGAGGTTGAAGGTCCAGGTATCAGAACAGGATTATGGCTACAAGGTTGTACTATAAATTGCTCTTCATGCTGTAATCAAAGTTTTTTACCTGTTAATGGAGGTACTTTCTGGAATGAGGAAGAACTGGCTGTTAATCTTGCCAGTTTAGATACAGACGGAATAACTATACTCGGAGGTGAGCCTTTGCAACAGGCAAAGCAATTAATCATCTTTTTAAAACATTTTAAGAGTATCTCAAATAAAGGAATTATACTATTTACAGGATATACGTGGGAAACAATTGAAAAAAGTAGCATTTTTAAATCACTAATTTCCTTATGTGATCTGGTTATTGCTGGACCATTTATAGAAACACTATCACCAGATATTAGAAGGTGGATAGGTTCAACAAATCAGACTATACATTTTATTACTGATTATTATTCATTTCTTGAGCCATGGCCAGTATTTCGTAAAGAGATTGAGTTTCATTTACGGGATAACGAAATAATTATTAATGGAACACCTTTAGAAATTGGTTTTATTTAAAATAGGAGTTGGATTATGAGAAAATACATTCTTGATTTTATTTTT
This sequence comes from Candidatus Sericytochromatia bacterium, assembly GCA_014377055.1. Taxonomy (GTDB): domain Bacteria; phylum Cyanobacteriota; class Sericytochromatia; order UBA7694; family JACMQJ01; genus JACMQJ01. The sequence continues at coordinate 710 of JACMQJ010000349.1, read as the reverse complement.
GATGAGTTTACAGGTCAAAGTAAAATAGTACTTGATTTTAATGATGATAGTATGAGCATATTAGAAATTAATCAGGCAGTTATGGAAGGCGAAATCAGAGAAGAAATAACTATGCTTGCTGGTAAAATGTTTGGTGAAGCAATTGAGCAAAGTATCAGAAATGGGAAAATAGAGCTGATATGTCTTGATAATCATCCTGAAGAAAGAGAAGGTGCTAAAGCAATCCTACAATCAAGGCTGGAAGATGTTAGTAATAATAAACTAGAAAACTTGATATGAGCACTATACAAGTCATTCCTGAAGATATAATTCTTGAATATATCATTAATAAATTAAGCTCTAAAAACTTGGTGATTAACTTCTCCTTAAAAGATTTTAAAAATGTTTCAGCTAATGAATTCTCTAAACTTATGGGTTTTGCTGAAAATATAGAATTGTCAGAAGATTTTTTTGAAAAATATAAAAAGATTGTAACTTCTGTTATTTCTCGTGAACTAATTAAAACCTTTAATAATAGAAGCTTTTACATTATTGAAAATGAGCAGACAAAAATAATAAATATTACTGATCTTGATTTTTGGCAAACTATCAACTTTAGCTTTAATCAGGAGGCTATAAAAGTAATTTATACCATAATCTTTGATAGTTTATTTAAGATTAAAACTGAATGCGAAATAGTTTCAGAATGTGATGCAATATTTATTTCTGTT
>JACMQJ010000348.1 GCA_014377055.1 Candidatus Sericytochromatia bacterium | reverse complement strand
TACCATTTTTGATAAATAAATTCTTTTGGTCGGAGCTTTGTGATGTAGCTTCTATATCAACACGATCCAAACTAATAATATTACTAACACCAGCGAGATCAAGCTTAACTTTTGCATTAGTAACACTTGCTGATGTATCTATATTAAAATCTTTTATTTTAAGGTCTTTATCTAAATTTATAGAAATATTATTATATTTTGCATCTTTAATATCACCCTTTAAAACATAAGTTTGTAAACTGGTAAGAGTTCTTGTAATAGACTCTTTAGCTGATGTTGGGACAGATGAGTTAGTGCTTAATTTTCCTAAAAAAGCTTTAAATTTATTTATGTCAGTAGATACATCTCCTGCAAGTTTAATTGAATATCCACTATCACTATTAGAAATAGTACCATTTTTATTTTCAATAACAATTCCGTCAACTTGTAAAGCAAATTTTAACTGAGAAAGATCGACTAAACTATCTTTTTTCATTACAAATTTTCCACTTGCAAAAGTTGGACTTGACGTATTTTTACCATCTGTTGGTAAGCTTTTTATATTGAAGCCATCAAAAACACCATCAATATTCATGTTACTACCATGAAACTCTAAGTCATCACCATTCTTGACCATTGTGACATCTGCGTTTGCCTTGATATTAATCTTCTTAGTTTCATTGGCATATTTCACAGTTCCAGATATTTCAAGCTCATTAAGCTTTAGATCTCCAGATTTTGGTGAAAAACTTATTTTTTCAGGTCTATTGGCAATAGCGGGAGTATAGTTAAAGCTACCTTTGATATTAAAATTTTCTAATGATGTATCCCCAACCATACCATTGATATTAGTACCATTACTACTAACAGACAAATTATCTTTGCTATCAAGATTTAATGTTACTTTTCCTGGAGGTGTATTATTTATCTTTATTTTTTTTTCAGGAATCTCAAGAGCTAAATCGGTCGCAGTTACACTTATATTATAATCAAAGTTTTTATCAAAGTTAATTTTAAAGTCTTCATATTTTATTTTGGTAATATCAACATGAGCCAACGTTTTCTTTAACTCATCAAGTTTTTGTTTTGTTTCAGGATTACTTGCTTGAGGTAAATTAGATATTTTGTCAATTAGATTATTCAATTTACCATTAGCTGAGGTTATACCACCAGCTAAATCAATCTGATATCCTCCATCAGAAGTATTTCCTGAGTTACCATTAACATTAAATTTAACATCTTCAACATCAATGCCAATATCCAGACCTTTTACAGATGGTTGTCCATTAGGTGGTATAGTTATTTCTCCATTAATACCTTTTCCAGTCGTATCAATATTCATTCCAGCAACAGTACCATTAATCAAGACATTATTAGCTGAGATAACATAATCTTCACCAGCTTTTTTCATCATTAATGCCCCAGATGTTGATTTTATATCAACATCTGAACCATTAAATTTTCCTGAAAAACTAATATCTGTTTTTTCATCAAGCTTATCAATTTTCATTTCTTGGGTTTTTGTATTATAGATAACTTGACCTTTAAACTTAAAGTTTTCAAGATTAATATTACCAAATTTACCTGTTATAGAACCATTTTCACTAGTGAGGGTAATTTTATCACCTTCTTGATTAATTTTGATATTACCAGAAGTTGTTAATTTATTTGCTTCGGCTTTACCAGGAAGTTTTAATTCACATTCAACATTGCCAGACAAAATAGCAGATTTTTCTTTATCATCATTATGAAAAACTAAATCATTATCAGATTTAAAATTACTAACAGTAAGATTATTAATTGAGGCAGCACCAGAAAAACCTGATGGAGATTTGAGTGTAACAGTTTTACTATCATTGCTTAATTGAATTGCACCTTGTGGCTCAAAGTTACTAAAACTGACTCCAGCAACATTACCACTTCTTATTTTAAGTGGAGCATTGGCATTATTAAAACTTATCTCACTAGTTTTACTATTAAAATCTACTTTACCATCAATTATTAAATCTGTGGCTATTTTTTGAACTGGATTTTTGCCTTTTTGTGGCATTGTTAGATTTAATTTATTACCTGTAGATGTCGCACTAACTACATCACCGTCCATTTTTAGCTTAACATTAGTACCACTTATTTGTAAGCCTTGAGTGTTTAATTTAAACTTAGAAGTATTAACCAATGTGAGTTCACCAGCATTATTTATTTTCATACCACCCTCAGCACTAAGACCATCTATTTTAAAGCCCATAATGTTGCCTGTTAGATTACTAATGCTTGCATTCTTTTTTCCATTACCTCTAACTTCGATTCCTTCGTTTGGTGTATAAATAACTTTACCAGCCATATTTGCACCTCTAGCTGGATTGATGTTCAGATCAAAACCTGCTATTTTGCCATTAAAATTAAGGCTATTACTATTAACAACAATTTTACCTGATGGGCTTGCTTGTAAATCTCCAGAAAAATTTACTTTACTGAGGTTAATATCATTACCTATTTTTAGATGATTAATACTCGCTTTACCTGCTTTGGCTGAAACTGTAACGCCACCACTATTAGCATCAATACTAACTGACGCATTATTAACATTGAGATTATTAACACTAATATCTTTGTTAACAGTTATAGATTTTGCTGATATATTATTACCATCTATCTTGTAGCTTGCTGGAGCATCGGTTGTTTTTGGCGTGTAAGTTAATTTGCCGTCTACACTTAAATCATTGATATTAATAGAAGTTGTTTTGTTAGCCATACTACCACTTAAGCTACCATTGACACCAACAGTATAACCACCATCATTTTGTGGTTGATAACTAACAGTTCCTTGTGATGATTTTAAATCAACATGATTTTCAGCTTGATCAAATTTTAAGTTAGAAGCTTCTATGCGTCCAGACACTTGACCTTCTGGAATCACTTGACCATTAGCTTTAATAAATGTTTTTGTATTAATATCGCTAACAGTTATATGACCACTAGCATTAATATCTGATTTACCAAATCCTGCAAGTTGTTGTTTTAGAGCTTCTGATTTTTCTGGTGCAACATTGATATCTAATTGACCATTTTTTAAAGTGACTTCGCTTGTACCATCATTGCGATATGTAGCATCAATTTTCCCTGAAATATAATCATGAGTTGCTTCATTTTTTGCTTGACCCGCATTTGGATTAGAGCTGCCAACAACATCAACATTTAAATCCATAGAAATATTACCATTACTATCCAATTTAAAGTTTGTACTATCAGCATTAACAGTTTCCAAATGTAACTTCATATTACCCATTGGAATTTCTTTTAAGAGATTATTATTCTTAAAGTCAGGAGTTAATTTAAATTGATTTGAACCTGTAGGAACAGCATTCATGGAAAGATCTTTATTTAAAGTTTTTTCAACAAAATCTGTTAACATTTTTTCAGGTCTTAGGGCTATCATAGCTAGTGGACTAATGGCATAACCTGCTGCTTTTGTCCACCCAGAAAGCTCTATTTTAGTATTTATACCACCGTTTTCCATTTTTAGGGTTATAGAGCCTATTTTTACACCTTTATTAATGGAAATAACATATTCATTTGTGGCTGGATTAACATCAACTTTTACCTGACAATTTGTGTACTTTTTATCAATCATCTCTTGTAACTTTTTGGCAGATTCTTCAACAGCTTGTTTTGAAATTGTTACATTACCAGTAATTTTTGCTTTTAGATCACCTTTTGAGTTAGTTGCTATTCCATCTATGTCTTCTACTTTTATATCAATATTGCTACCTGTGATAAGAACTGGTGCATTGCTAAAAGAAATATTTTGAGCTGCATTAGGGGCTTTATTTATATTT
>JACMQJ010000347.1 GCA_014377055.1 Candidatus Sericytochromatia bacterium | reverse complement strand
TAAGTCAAAAGACTCTTCGTACCTCAGAGTGACATTGTCATTACTTAGACAAGCTCAACACAAGCCTGTGAAGTCGAGTGTAATGAATAATATAAAGATTATTGATAGAATATAATTAAAAATGTGTAAAAAAGGAGATATTAAATTGTATGATCATTGCTGGAGATAGTAACATTTCTACTTTTAGTAGAGGTTGCATAATACCAGAAAAGAATAATGAAGAAGTAAAAATTAGCTGGCTTGGTCCATTAAATTCAAGCTTTTTTATTGATAATCATCCATCAGCTATCAAGTTAATTGAAGTCTTTAATTTGGAACAAGATTGGAAAATACTTTCTATAGGTACATTTGAGGTTTTTAAAATATTTCATGAAATTAAATCTGGTAAACCCAAAGAAGCCTTATTATTAGAAACATCTCATCTCTATACAAGAATATTTTCTCAGCTAAATACAAAAGGTAAATTTGCATGGATGGTGGGAATGCAACAAATAAAATATGATATTTATGAAAACGCTTTAGCTATAAGCTTAAAAAAGATTAGAGAATATTCTCGTGAAGAAAAGCTACCTTTAATAAATCTAGCTAATGAGTTTAATCAAGTTATAAGCAATATTTGCCATAAATTAAGTATCCCAATAATTAATCCATTACCTAAACTGGTAGCTCAAGATGGTATTTTAAAAGAAGAATATCTTTCAGAAGATAAAATGCACATCAATTCATTATATGACCAATTTTATTATGATGAAATAAAAAAGAGCCTTGGTATCACATTAATTCGTAAGGGCTTTATAGAATCAGATATATTTGGAAGTGATGGTCATTCTCTTGGATCTGAGATGGCAAAATATGTTAAATTTGATAATAAAACTTTTTTCAATATGTTTTTTAAGGCACTAAATATACCCGAATTAATAGATCAAAGAAATCTTGTATCTATCAAACAAGAATTAATTAAAATAATTAATAAAAAAATATCTGATAGAGGTGATTCTATACAAATAGATATGGATACAGATGTTGTTAATGATGGTTTATTAGATTCATTTGATTTATTAGAAACTTATACAGAGATATTAGATTTATTGGATCTAAAAATAGACTTTCAAATTAATCTTTATTATCTAAATAGTATTAATAAGTTAGCTGATTATATTTTTAAATATTACGGTCAAAAATTAACCAAAAGAGATTTCTTTGTATCTTTTCAAGGTAATTTTGATATACCTGAACAAAAAGATTTAATCATTGAATCTGAAAGCAAAATTGCTAAAATGGATTTTTTGGTTTTTCAAATTTTTAATTCGCTTATAAAGGTGTCTTCTCCCAATAAAAAGATAGAATTTGGCTTTATGTTTTTGTGGTTGGCATTACACCAAAGTGAGTTAAAGAATTATAGGAAAGCAATACAACTTATACAGAGCTCAAGAGAAGTAAATATTATGAATCCAATTAAAGATGGTCGAGTTAATTATTATTTGCAAAAATGGTTTAAACTTTTATAGTCAAATTAAACTTAAGGAGTTACAAATTATATGATTATTGCTGGAGATAGTAATATATCAGTTTTTACTAATGGCTGTCTTTTACCTGAAAGGAATAATCAAGAAGTAAAAATTATTTGGCTTGGCCCCTTAAATTCCGATTTCTTTATTGATCGACACCCACTAACTATTAAATTGGTTGAATCTTTTAACTCAGAGCCTGACTGGAAAATATTATCCATTGGTACATTTGAGGTATTCAAATTACTAAGTGAAATTAAATCAGGTAAAGATAAATATGAGTTATTGGAAAAAACAGCTCATATATATACAAGAATATTTTCTCAACTAAATGCCAAAGGAAAATTTGCTTGGATGGTTGGGATGCAACAAATAAGATATGACTTTTTTGATTATATTTTGGCAGTTAGTCTACAAAAAGTAAAAGAACACTCTTATGAAGAAAAATTACCTCTGATAACTCTTGCTAATCAATTTAATCAAGTTATTAGTAATGTCTGCCATAAATTAAATATACCTGTAATTAATCCAATGTATAAAATGACAGATCAAAATGGTATTTTTAAGGAAGAATATCTTTCTGATGACAAAATTCATATTAGTCCATTGTATGATCACTTTTATTATGATGAAATAAAAATAAAACTTGGGCTTACAATAGTTCGTAAAAGTGATATAAAGTTAGATATATTTGAAAGAGATAGTTCTTCTATTTCTTCCAACCTTGCCATGTATATGAAGTTTGATGATAAAACTTTTTTCAATATATTTTTTAAAGCAATAAGTATACCTGAATTAATAGATCAAAGAAATCTTGTATCTATAAGACAAGAATTAAGTAAAATAATTAATAAAAAAATATTTGATCGAGGTGACTCTATACAAATAGATATAGATACAGATATTGTTAATGATGGTTTATTGGATTCGTTTGATATATTAGAAACATACACTGAGATATTAAATTTATTAGATCTAAAAATAGACTTTCAAATTAATCTTTATTATCTAAATAGTATTAATAAGTTAGCTGATTATATTTTTAAACATTATCAACAAAAACTAACTAAAAGAGATTTCTTTGTATCTTTTCAAGGTAATTTTGATATACCTGAACAGAAAGATTTAATCATTCAATCTGAAAATAAAATTGCTAAAATGGAATCTTCGGTTTATAGTGTTTTAGATTCTATTATAAAAATACTTTCACCAAATAAAAAAATAGATTTTGGATTTATGTTTTTGTGGTTGGCATTGTATGAAAGTAATCAGAAAGACTATAGAAAAGCCATACAATTTTTACAAAGCTCACGAGAAGTAAATATCAAAAACCCAATTAAAGACGGTAGAGTTAATTATTATCTACAAAAATGGTTTAAACTTTTATAATATGTGTTCTGAATAAAATTGTCTTAATCTATAAAGCTGAGGAGTCAAAATTGTATGATTATTGCTGGAGATAGTAATACTTCGATCTTTAGTAATGGTTGTGTTTTACCTGATAAAAATAATGAAGATGTCAAGGTTCAATGGTTTGGCCCATTAAATTCAGATTTTTTTATTGACCAACACCCACTAACTATTAAATTAATCGAATCTTTTAACTCGGAGACTGACTGGAAGATATTATCTATTGGTACCTTTGAAGTATTTAAGTTACTGAATGAAATTAAATCAGGTAAAGATAAATCTGAGTTATTAAAAAAAACAGCTCATTTCTATGCAAGAACATTTTCTCAACTAAATGCTAAAGGAAAGTTTGCTTGGATGGTTGGAATGCAACAAACAAAATATGATTTTTATGATTATAATTTATCATTAAGTTTAAAAAAATCAATAGAATATTCTCATGATCAAAAACTTCCTTTAATAAATCTTGCTAATGAATTTAATCAAATTATTAGCAATGTTTGTCATAAATTAAATATACCTATAATTAATCCAATGTATAAAATGACAGATCAAAATGGTATTTTTAAAGAAGAATATCTTTCAGAAGATAAAATACATATTAGCCCATTGTATGATCATTTTTATTATGATGAAATAAAGAAAAAATTAGGAATAACACTAGTTCGTAAGACTGATATAAAATTAGATCAGTTTGAGCATGAATACCATTCTATTGCCTCTAATGTTGCAATGTAT
>JACMQJ010000346.1 GCA_014377055.1 Candidatus Sericytochromatia bacterium | reverse complement strand
GATGTCAAAATAGATCTAATCTTAAGATTAAAGCTGCTATACAAGGAGATATAAGCTAATGAACATTAGAAGCAAGATATTTAGCATATCATTAATTTTTACTTTATCTCTTAGTCTTAATTCTTGTTCACTAACTACTCTTTGGGTATTTGTAGATAAATCAGAAGTTGATACTTTGTTAAAGTCTCCTGATACTATTGAGTTTGAAGGTAAAATTTATGAGTTAGGCAGTGGTTATAGTCCGTCAGTAAGAAATGTTCCAAGAAGCGGACTTTTTAATTATTCAAGGGAAATAGAAAAAGCTACTATAAATTTTTCTCTATATGAAAAAGGAAGTTATAAAGATGATACTAGTAATTTGACTAACAATCTCAAAGCAACTAACTTTTGGATAATAAATAAAGATTCTAATTATTACTTTGAAACGTCTAATTTAACATTACTAGATAAGGGATTTTATACTTTAGAACCAGCTCTTAACTACATATCAGACTATAACTCTAAAATAAAAAGATTAGATATTATATTAGTTAAGTTTGTTTCTATATCTAATAATAAAACTTATTTTATTAAGAAAAATAGTTAATAATTCTCCGCACATATCAAACTTTTTTGCTCCTGTCTTATTTTTGCTAACGAAAAGTACTCTTTTCCTACAGTCTAGTTATGGAGGAATGTGCAGAATGTATAGTAAGAAACTTAAATAAAATATTTTTACTTAACTTTTTCTGCCTTACTTGGCTTTTCGGCTGGTAGTTTTGAAATGATTAGACTAACATCCTCTATATCATTTATTTTATTAAAAAGATATTCACTAATAATAAAGTCGTGGCAGTCTTTATAAATAATATTGTTTTGGACATATATACCAACATAAAAAGGATTCTCTATAATTGTTTTGATGGTATTGGCCTGCCATTTACCACCTCTTTTGGTGGCTATCTCGTCTCTAGTTAGATCGCTTGATATTTGTCTGAGAGATCTACCCGACACCCTTTCTCTAAAAATACGTCTAACGACCTGAGCTTCTTCTTCTATTATTTTATACTGATTAGATTTATTATCGATCATATAACCATAAGGACAAGCTCCCCCAGCATATAATATTTCTTGAACTCTATATTTCTTTTTTGGATCTGGTGGTTGTAGCCATTGAGATATTTGTGGTATTTTAAATAATGCTTTTACTAGACTTTGACCTTCTTCTGACTTAGTATCAATATTCTCATCAATACTAATTAAACTTGCTTGTTTATAATTAAACTCATTTAAAATGACTATTGCATCATGAAATCTTCGCCCTACACTATACAGAGAATCAAGCACCAAATAATTAACCTTATTTTTATCTATGTACTTTAACATTTCTATCATTTCAGGTCTTTTGTTAGCTGTTCCTGTAGTTCCTAAATCTTTAAACATTTTTTTAAAAACAATATTATTTTCTTTACAATAGAGAATAATCTTATCTTTAGCTTTTTTTGCTATTTCTTCAGGATCATGTATATTAGGGCTAGTCCAGACATAGCCAACAGCCATTATTTTTTCAGATTCCGAACTTGAGCTTTCATCTATAGCAAAATTTTCTTTTTTCAATTTTTACTCCCTAAAAAACAAATATTAAGCTGTTAATTTTAAATAAAGTTTAGCTTATATATTGTAAGGTATAAATTATTTTTTTTCAATCTATTATTTATTTATAGTATGTTAATTAAGTGTGTTTTTTCTGTTAATACACAAATTTTACAACAGGTTT
>JACMQJ010000345.1 GCA_014377055.1 Candidatus Sericytochromatia bacterium | reverse complement strand
TATAATACTTTTCCTTACAGCAATAATACTTTAAAAAGTATGTTTTTATCTCTACCTTTTTTTAATAATACCAATTCATTTATTTATACTTGGATTTTAGAAAAAAGAATAAAAATGGCGGATGAAATAACTGTATCATCAAGTACTTTACAAAGATCTTATGGAGGTACTTTTATTTCTAGTTCATCTAATGAGGATTTATTCGACTCTGATCTGTATAAAAGAGATGAGATAAGAGAAACAATGGGTTGGGAAGATTATATTGTGATTTTGTTTGCTGGAAAAGTTAATAGAGATACAGATATAAATTTATTAATCAATGCTGTAAAAGAAATTGATCAACCCAAATTAAAATTAGCCATAGTTGGCGATAATAAGATAAAAAATATTGATAATCAAGATAAATTTTATCTTAATACATTTCAACCAAGCCAAAATATAGCCAAACTGTTATCTGCTTGTGACTTGGTTGTTATTCCACAAAATGACACTCATTCAACATTTGGGAAAATACCAATCAAGCTTTATGAGGCCATGTCGTCATCCAAGATAATAATTGCTCCTGATACCGACGATTTTTCAGATATTTTATCTGATTGTGGTTTTACTTATAAATCAGGTAATTTAGTTTCATTAAAAGAAGCTATTGTTGAAGCAACCAATGATTTGGAATTAAGTAATAATTTGGGTACAAAAGCAAGAGAAAAATATTTAGAAAAATACAGTAAAAAAATTATGTCACAAAAGTTAAAAAGTTTTTTTGATAAATTTGAAAAAAAGATTTAAGTGCTGATGGTCGGACTTGAACCGACACGGACCAAAGCCCGGTTGATTTTGAGTCAACTGCGTCTGCCATTTCGCCACATCAGCATGTGTATTTAACATTCTAATAGATCATTGCGTTTTAGGCAAGATGTAAAATTTACTATATTAGTATTTTTTCTGGATTATCGGATAATTCTTGAAATCCAATAAAAAATTTGCCCACATGTTTTCCATCCATCAAAGCATGATGTACTTGTACAGAAAGAGGCATTTTAAGACGATCATTTTCCTTAAAAAATTTACCCCAAGCAATACGAGGTACTGAATCAGTTGGATTTAAATTAATTGGGTGGCTAATACTTGTAAATGAAACCCAAGGAATACTAGTTAAATAAATTAAATTATTTGCTTCTGGTTTATCTGGTATGTAAGTTTTAGTTTCAACTTCTAACATTCTCTGAGTGGATCTTTTGATAAACTCATAAAAATTTTCTGTATATTCGACATTACAAAAACTAAATAAATCTTCTTGCTCTGTAGAAACTGTAAATGATGGATTAATTTGCTCAAATTGAACTACATCATTTTCGATTATTCTTTGACAAAATTCTTCAATATTGTTGGCTGTTCTAACACAAATATATAAGATAACTTTAAAAAAGGATAAATTATTTTCTTTTATAAACTTATAAAGGTTGGTAATATCCACATTTGCACAAAGGCTAAAATGTGGATATGTTAATTGATTAAAAAAATCAAAATGTTTTTTTCTACGCCAGTTATTTAAATCAATATACTTCATTTATTTTTATTAAATTAAAAATTACAATCCTATTATGAAGCTATAAAATGATTCTAGCTCTGTAACAGATGTTATAGAAAATATCTTTTTATCTGAAACTCTTACTGCCGAAACTTTACACATAAGATCTTGTTTTGCCAAACTTAGAAATTTATAGTCACCTTGCTCATCAATAATTTTTATGCAGTCGCTAATTGAAGGCATCCAACTCATTTGGGACATAGTTCCAATCTCTTCAAATGAAAGAGATTTTTTCATTCTGTTACCATTTTCTTCACCATCGATCATTAATTCAAGAAAAGAAAAACTTCTTCCATCTTCATCAAGTACCAAGCAAAGTGATATAGACTGAACATATTCACCATTGTATAAAACTCTTACGCTGTTAAGATCAAGAAACCAATCACCAGATTTTGGTTTCCATAAACCTTCTTTTTTATTTAATTCAATTGATAAATCTACTTCTCTCTGGTTAAATGGACTTTTTTGCATATTTTCCTAAGAAGGGTAGACCTGAAGCCTACCCCTACTATATTTTATACTAAACAAAGGGTTGTAACCCCTAGTTCAAAAAAATGTATTTATTTAATGGTCAGCTAAAATATCTTCAATATTATGGTATCCTGACCAATCTTGTGACCAGTAATTAACTATTCCTCTACCACCTTGAACAATCCAAGCATCTTGATCATTATTATGAGGTGACATGATGCGTACCATCATATCTCCATTTTTAAAATCCCATTCTCTACCATCAGCATAACGATGTGGTATATTCATACCTTGTCTAGTTTTGATATGAAATCCATCTTTTGGTGAATCCCATGAACTATCTACGATAAACTCAATTATTTGCCAAATATTTCCTGAAGGTAAATATCCTTGATCAACTGCAATACCTGAATCATTAGGTAAACCAAAAACCATGCTACCAGGCAAATCTCTAGCCATTTGGAATAATTCGCCACTTCTGCCCGATTCATGATGTAAGGTTACTGCAACATTTCTAACTAAACCAAAACCACGTTCATAATCGTAAGAGCCTGATATATATGAACAAAGTTGATCTGCTCCTGCTGAAAAACCTACTGTAAGTTGACCCTTATTTTGTCTTTGATGCAATATTCTACTGAATAGATGTTTATCACCATAAAACTTTTCTCCTAGTGACTCATATCTTTTCATACCAAGTAAACTACTACCGCCACCAAGAATAACTACTTCTGAGTTAATAAGTTTTTCAAAAAGATGTTCAACATCTTCATGTCTTAAGTTTTCATTCCAAAAAAATGTGCTTGCTTCTAAGCCCCATTGTTTAAAACGATTAAAATACCATTCAAATGTACCCCAGCTATATTCTTGCTGGTCATAACGTCCCATTGACATAGGCAACAAAAATATAGTTTTATTGTGGTGACTTTGTAATGCACGTTCAACAATCCAATCTCTGTGTATGTGTTCTGATCTATTGTGTGAACTGTAAACTAATGCTGTTGATTTAAACATAATACCTATCTTTCTTTTACAATTTTTGTTAATAAATTATATTAGCATAAAAATCCTAACCAAGTGATTGAATATTCTATTTTAAAAAAATAAACATTTTTATTTATGCTTTGGTGTTCAGATATAAAACGTTTAAACTATATCTGTATCAGAGCTTTCTTTTTCAATTCTTCTTTTTGTTCATCTGTTATTCTTAAACCATTATCATATTTTTCTCTTATAAAAAGAGGAATATTTTTTTTGAGCTGATTGATGAAATCTTCTCTATCTTGATTAAATTGTAGCTTATGAGTGTAATTAAGTATTTCTAAAGCTGTATCATAATTAAT
>JACMQJ010000344.1 GCA_014377055.1 Candidatus Sericytochromatia bacterium | reverse complement strand
TGGGTGTCAATTACTGGCAAACTATCCTCGCTAAATAAGTAGCTTAGATCCAACTCATTGCTGAGTGCAGGTAACGACTTCATCAAGTCTATAGCTTTTTTATTAGCTAAAGATTTTAGAAGATTTTCTTTATGAATATCCTTTTGCAAGGTTTTATAAAGATTAGAAATAACGCTCCATTCATTTAAATTATCGTTATGATAATTATTGGATATATCTTCTGTTAAATGACTATTCACGATGTAATCTAACAGGTATACCTTGGATTTTGTGTATATTTCTATTTTATTTTTGTTTAATTTATTCTCTTTTACAACGATTAATCTTGGTTTTTCGTCAATTTTATAGTTGTTTAATTTATTTTTATTTAATCCTCTTTGAGCAATCACATAACTTGCAGCCATATGAATACTTAAGCCCAGTGGTTTGATATAATTTACCAAACCAATCAAAGAGCTATAAGCTGGATTAACTTCTATAACCTGTAAGCCACTTCGTGCTGCCTGTGATTTTAATATTTCCTTGAATTTGGAATAAGCAAAACTGCTAATCATATGGTTATAATTAAATTTTTTGTTATTTAATTTAAAGTTAGAGGCAAGTTGTTTTTTCTTTTGAGTGAAGTCCAGTTTCTCTATAATAATTGGCTTACCTGTTCTCAGCGATAGGTCTGTAACAACCTTGATGGCATTACCTAATATATTTTGAGTTTTATCAGAACTAATTTTACTTAAACTAATATTGCTTTTTTTATCTATTTTTTCATTTAATTTAAATTGATTTTTAATCATAGGTAAAGTAATTAAACTATTGTTATTACTATCTATTAATCTAAATGGTTTATTTTCAATATTTTGATTATTTTCTGAATTATAAGTTTCAGGATTTAAATAAATATTAAATGATTGTATTATTTTACCTGCTGAGTCTACTTCAGTCAAAGCTAAATGGTTTTCATTTAAATCCACTCCGATTGAGCCTAAGCTTATATCCGTAATGATTTCAGGCTCTTTAACTTCTACAGTAAAATGAACTGACCATGTTCCATACTTGGGAGAATTTCTATCTGTATTCTTGACAAACCTATAGGTAATAGGAATTGCTATTTTCTTTTTACGGGTTCTTAACAAATCTTTTTCTAGGACATAATTATTTAATTTTTTATTCGTTTCATTATTAGGTAAAAGAAATATATTTGATTTTATTTCTATATCTTTTTGTAGATTAATAATTTCATTGTCTAGTTTAGATAATTTATCATTTAGTTTATCGCTATTAGTTAAATGTGATTTTTTTAATAATTTAATTTCTTTGATTAAACTAAATTTAGCTTTTTTTAATTCGGATACAGTATTTTTAAGCTCTTTAATCTCTATTTTTTCAGCGATTGTTAGAATTCGCACTTCTTTGGTTTCGCTTGATAAGCTAGAGTGTAATAAGGAGTTATTTTTACCAAAATCTACATCTTTAATCGTTAAAAATTTATCTTTGCTATTTTTATTTATATTATCAGGCAGTCTTAATCTAAGATTAAAAAAATCTTTATCATTTATTGTAGCTTGGCAGTTATTGTTACCTGAAGATTCTTCACCAGCACCAGTAATTAAAAACTGATGGCTACGCGAATCATACCAAGAGGTTAACCAATCTATATGGTCTTTAAATAAGACCGATTGAGCATTGA
>JACMQJ010000343.1 GCA_014377055.1 Candidatus Sericytochromatia bacterium | reverse complement strand
TTGGTTATTTCACAATTTACCTTATATGGAGATACCAAAAAAGGTCGAAGACCAAGTTTTATCGAAGCAGGATCTCCTGAGTTAGCAGAAGAATTATATAATTATTTTGTGCTTAAAATGAATGAAAGTAAATTAAAAATTGAAACAGGTATTTTTAGAGCTGATATGAAAGTTCAAATTAATAATGATGGTCCTGTTACATTCATTTTGGATAGTTAAAAAATACATAGCTCTATTTTTGTAAAGACAGATTTTATTATTAATTTTGTTAGAAAATTATCTATTAAAATAGTTTAAGGATGTGGAGATATTGAAACTATTGTAATTACACTTTTATCAGGTCCATAATGCCAAAATATTCGATAAGCTCTAGGTGTATTATTTTGTGCATAAGCTTCAAAAACAGTTTCCCCATTCTCTCCTATAAGACTATCAAATTTGTGAGTATTGAGACTAGGATGTTTTAAATTAGTTTCAAGCAAACCTAATGTTTTAAATACTGCTTTTGCTTGAATTTCCATTGCTGGACTATTTTCTAATTCTTCTAATTGCAGATCTGCAATTTCTGAGTATATTATTTTAAATATCATTTTTAGTTATTAGATTTTTATCTCGGCATACTCTGCATAACTTTTACGTGTAACTGTTTTTCCTTCACCTATTTGTTTTAATCCCAACTTTATCTCGGCTAATACTTTAGGATTTTCAAAAATCCATCTTTCTTCTGGCTTAATTCCTGAAACATCAACTTCTATGAATGGTTTTAATATAAGTGTTCCGTTTTCTTCAACTGTTACATTAAATCCACTTGTACCTTTGATTATGAATTCCTTTAGTGAAACTTTCCCTCTAGCATCTGGCTTAACACTTTTTGTCTTAATTGTCATATTTTAGATTCCTTAAAATCAAATAACTATTATTATTATAATGTATTTGCAGTTATGAAGCAATGCAGCTATGTGTCTTAACGTTCATTAATATATCTGGTACAGAGAATAGTCAGTATTGAGTATTAGAATGTTATAATATTTTTCTACTTATAAAAATTAAATTAGTTAAAAAATATTGGAGTAATAATGTCAGAAGAATTACAAGAAGTTGGAGAAGATGAATCTATTTCAGAGGAAGCAAAACAAGAAATGCTCGAAGCTCTCGGCGAATTTGCTAGTAAAGAAGATGCTGAAAAAGCTTTTAATTTAATAAAAAAGATTCATAACTGGTATCTACCATTTGTTGATAGTAAGCAATTTGAAAATTTAAGTTATGAACAAAAAGAAATTTCTGAACAAATATTGATTGATTTTACAGGCTTAACTTTTTATAAATCTCAGACAGAACCAGAACAATGGGATACTTCAACTCTCGAAAACTATTGCGAAACAATTTTACCTGAAGAAAAATATGTTGAAGATGAAGATTATTTTAAAGCATTATCACCTGTATTTTTTAATTTTTTTGATTATTTAACTGGAACAAACTTTTTACCTAACTCTAGGATACTTGCTGATAAGTCAAAAGAGTTAGATGAAAAATTTATCAAAGCTTTTGAAATAGCCAATGAATATGAAGAAGAAGACGAATACGAAGATGAGGAAATGACTTCGGACGAAGCAATGCAAGAAGTTTTTGAGCAATACTTAGAATTTGCTGATTCAGAATCTTTTAAAAAATTAAGTGAAGAACAACAAAAATTGTCTGAAGAAATAGTAATGAATTTTGTTGATTTTGCTTATCACTATGGTAAAGTAATACTCGAAAATATGTCTACAAGAGACGTGACTGATATTTGTTTAAATGTGTTACCTGAAAAAGCTCCATTTCTTGATGAGGCTTTTAAGGCTCTAGTACCTGTTCTAACTGTATTCTTTACTCATCTTGGTGAGAAGGAAGTTTTAGATAATTCACAAGAATTAATTAATAAACTAAATAAAATAGAAAATAAAATGCTGGAAAAAGCTTTTGATAAATCTAATTGGGAGCCTCAAAAAGCTATCATGTTAAAGGCAAAAATATCAGGTGTGGACTTATCAAATGAATATGAAGTGAAAGATTTTATGGAAATTCATGGTGAGTCTATCTTTAAAGAATTGGGTTTAAGAATGGATGAAAACTCATTTAATCCTAATTACTATGATAATGATTCTTATGAAAATCAGACTATTGTTAGAACCGAAAAAAAAATAGGCAGAAATGAGTTATGTACATGTGGTAGTGGTAAAAAGTATAAAAAATGTTGTGGAAAATAATTTAACAACTTTTTGAATAATGTTAGATTAGCTCAAAGCTAATCTAAGTTTACAAATTAATACAAAATAAATTGTATAAAAAGATAACATTTGATAAAGAGTAGAAGCTACAATAGAATTTAGAGATAATCTTTAGTAGTTTTTATTCTTTTTTTATGAAAGGCGAAAAATATCAATGACAAAAAAAATTCAAGGTATATTTAGCTCTCTACTAACTCCTTTTAAAAAGGATAGTCTGGAAGTTGATTTTGATTCATTAATGGATTTGGTATCATTTGTTTCCGATCACGGATGTCATGGACTTATACCTTTTGGAACTTATAGTGAATTTAACTCACTATCAATCGCAGAAAAAAAACAAATGTTAGCATCTATCATGGAAAGTTCTGGTGATATGATTGTTATACCAAATATTGGGTCTGATAACTTTGTTGATACATTAGACTTTGCACATTATGCTCAAGGTATAGGCGTTAAAGCAATAATAATTTTACCACCATATTTTTATAAAGATGTAGGTATACAAGGATTGACTAATTATTATAAAAAAATAATAGATACAATTGATATTCCTGTTTATCTCTATAATATACCAAAGTATACAGGAATAGAAATATCTGATCAGTTAATAGAAAACCTCTTAGTTACAAACAAAATAGCTGGTATCAAAGATGCTAGTGGTGATATAAGTCAAATACAGCATTTTAAGAAAAAATATCCAGAGCTTGATATAATTGTGTCTGATGAGTCTTTGTTTTATGATTCTCTATTACTAGGTGTTAATTGCTTTTCATCATCATTATTTAATGGTTTTCCTGAGGTCGTCAAAGCAATTGGTTTTGATTTTAATCAACCAAAACATGGAGGTAAAGTTGCTCAAAACTATCTAAATGAAGTAAATAATATAATCAAAAAATATCCTAGAATTTCTGCTTTAAAATATGCCTTAACTTTGAGGGGGATTTCTGAAAGTAATGTCAGACCACCTCTGACAAGTTTATCAAAAGAAAATGAAAAAGACTTAAAAAATAGTATCATTTCTTATATAACCAATCCCATCTTAGTGGTATAAAATATAATATCTGTTGCATAATTAGACCTTAAAAAACAGCAAGATTTAGAACTCACATATAAAATTATAAGAGGATTTAATGAAGGATTACAATATATTAGTGTTCATACTTTCAATGTTCATTAATATATTAATAATTAGGGTATCAAAAAAATATCATGTATTTATGGATCCATTATCTGATATTAAGGTACAATCTTTTCATAAAAATTTAACTCCAAGAGCTGGTGGAATAAGTATATATTTATTGTCATTGATATTTACTTATTTTATCTCTCAGACATTTTTTTTATTAATACTTGCTTTTTTACCATCATTTATTTATGGCGTATATGAAGATATAGATGGTAATACACCTCATAAGATCAGACTTTTAGTTATGTCTATTTCAACATTCTTGGCAACTATTATGACAGGATTGACAGTAAAATCAATAGGATTTATAGCTATTCCTGAAATATTACAAATACCTTTTAGTGTCTTTTCTGTTATTGGTTTGGCCAGTGCAATTAATTTTATTGATGGTCTAAATGGTCTAGCATCAGGTATAACAACAATTGGATTTTTATTTTTAGGTTTGGCTGCTTTGATGACAGGTAATTATGATTTAGCTGTTACAATGTTTTTATTTTCTAGTTTAATATTAGGATTCTTTGTTATTAATTTTCCATTAGGGAAAATATTTCTTGGTGATGCAGGAGCATATTTTTTAGGGTATTTGATTGCTCTATCCTCAGAATCATTAGTTTTTAATAATACAAATATCTCACCATGGTTTCCTGTTGCTTTATTAGGTTATCCAATTATAGAAACTCTTTTTACAATTCAAAGAAGGCATAAAAGATTAACAGATAAGGGAATTGATTTTTTTACAGAGGAGAGAGTACATCTACATTCTCTTTTATATTTGAGAGTTTTCAAAAATAATTCGTTAGCATCATCATTAATAGTATTAACATTTATGCTTAATGCTTTAATATCATTTCAATTTAAAAGCTCCAATATTATTTGTGCTACTATTTTTATTTTAGAATCAATAATTTATTTATTTGTATACAAAAATATTGTTAATTTCAAAATTGGTAAATTTGTTGCATATTTAAGCAAATTTGTTAAATTGGATCAAGAAAAGATTTCAAACATAAAAAATAATTCTAATATTTCAAATTCTTCTGATTTTTTTAAAAATGAGGAAAAAATACTTGTAGTTAATGATTTAGTTGATTAAAACATTAAAATTTATAACTTATTTTTCATTCATTTTGCTTTTCTTTGTCAAAAAACTATCTTTTAATTGTAGATGGTGAGGTTGAAGGAAAATAATCATTTTTTGTTTCTTTTTTATGACTATCTATTTCGATCAATCTTAAGATATAGTCTAGTGGCTCAATAATTTCAGGTATAAGTAATTCAGGAATATTTTCATTTTTATTTGCTGATTGTGTATATTTTTTTATATCACTAATTTCTTTTTTAAGTTCATTAACATTGTATTGATCTTTATTATTTGGATGTAATCCTGAATTCGTTTGAACAATTTTGTAAATTATATTTTTTATCTTACCAAAACCAGATAAGCTTTCTAATTTTGATATTTTTCTTAACCAATTTTCTGTATCAGATAAGATTAACTTTACTGAATTAATAGTGCTCTTTTCTGGTAGATACGCAGGCTTTCTAAATATACCATGAGCTAGGTCTGGTAAATTTTCTACACCAAGATGTAATAATGAAAAAATATTCATTCCAGGTATATTTCTTTGATGTAATAAGCCTACTTCGTGATAAAAATCATCTGCACTATAAAATCTATGAGCTCCAAGGCTTGGATAAATATAATCAAATCTAGTGTTATTGTCTGTTTCTGAGTTTATCCATTCATTCAATTCTTTATTATTATCAGTGTATAACATGGGGCAAAGAAAATTAATATATTGATTATTTGACCAATGCCTCCAATCTTGCATTTTTAATAGCCTACCTTCTCTTTCAGTTCTAAAAATAGCTGCTCCTATCTTTATTTCTGGATTAATATTGGTTAATTGTCTTTTCACTGCTTTTACCATGATAGTTACTTGTTCTTCACGCCATAATTGGAATTCATTAAAAAAAGGACTATCTTTTTTGATATTTATAGGTGGTTCTTGATGATATTTATTGATAAAATATTCTCTAAAATATTTTTTGGTTAATAAATCATCACCTAGTGTTTCATCATAACGAATATAATCAAGTAACAAACCATCAATTTTATAATCGATAGCCATGGTTCTCAGCATTCTTAAGATTAAAGTTCTAGCTTTTGGCTCTGCTGGACTTAAAAAAAGTGGCTCACGATCCTCAAATTTATATGTGCCACGCCTAGCAATTAATTCAGGATATTTTTTAAAAAAAGAATCTTCATACAATGGTGATTTTATTCTAAAAGTCCAGATCCAAGG
>JACMQJ010000342.1 GCA_014377055.1 Candidatus Sericytochromatia bacterium | reverse complement strand
TAGAGTTGGATATATTCATGTACCAAATATGGGTCCTGAAGGATACTCTGAGTTTCATCGTTATTATTTTGCAGAAGCCGAAAAAGAATCAGTAATTGTTGATGTCAGATATAATGGTGGTGGTCATGTTTCACAGTTATTATTAGAAAAATTATCTCGTAAGAGAATTGCTTATAATATTAATAGATGGGGTGCTCCAGAGCCATATCCGTCAGATTCAATACTTGGCTCAGTAATTGCCATAACTAATGAATACGCTGGCTCAGATGGTGATATTTTTAGCCATTGTTATAAGATTATGAAATTAGGTAAACTTGTTGGTAAAAGGACATGGGGCGGTGTTGTAGGTATTTGGCCACGTCATAAGATGGTTGATGGTAGTATGACAACTCAACCTGAATTTTCATTTTGGTTTGTTGATGTTGGTTGGGGTGTCGAAAATTATGGTACTGCTCCTGATGTTGAAATTGAATATAAACCACAGGATTGGGTTAATGGTATAGATCCACAATTAGCAAAATCAATAGAGCTTATTATGTCAGAAATGAGTACCAAGCCTCCAAAATTGCCTAATTTTGGTGATTTACCTAAACTAAATTTACCTGATTAGTTTTTTTTAATAGTTAATAAAACGCATGCAATGTCTTATATGTTAAGTTAAGTCTCTAAACCTAGTATTATCACTATTTGTAGGGGCAGAGCTTTACGTCAATGGCATTAAGTTAAAGCTGAAATATATAATTATCAATGTTTGTAGTGACGTTTTACTAAACGTCCTTCCAGTCAACGGTATATATAGAGCTTTGGTAATAATTATAATCATTTATGCGTTTTGTTGTATTTACCGTTTATTTTGGGTGTTTAGTTAAACACCCCTACGTTAGAATTGGTAAACATTAAAGCTTTTTAATTTCTTAACTTACTGCTATTCTCTTAAGAATTAAATACAATATTTTGCTGAAATAACTGTAGGTTATAGATAGTACTGACTCAAAAAACCCTTGAACAATTCTTAGATTTAAGTGATAAATTGACATTAACGTTAAACAAAGTTTTATTGATGTATCTGAATATTAGTTACCTACATCTCTAACACAAATCCAATTTGATTTTTTCATGCTATGTAACGTAGCTTTATTTAAATCATGCAACAAAGCCAATAAAACTCATAAGTAATCATAAGAATTAATAGAGAGCTATTTAGTATTATTAATCCCTATGAACCTTTAGTTAAACGTCGATACAACTATTAATAATACTAGGTTTCAAACTTTAACTTAACACCCATGGAATTGAATGTATCTTCTTAGATTTAATCAGATTTTTTGAATTTAATATTTCTAATAATATTGAGTCCCAAAAATAAAGCAAAAGCCATATAAACAAGTCCCAAAACAAATTTCAAAGGTAAGCCATTAAATGTAAAAGATTCTTTGGTTTCAATCAAAAATATTGTTGAACTAATAATTAAAGCAGATGTAATAAATCCAGCTGTTAATTTACCAATTATTTGCTCCCATATTTTTAGTGAAAGAGCTTGATTTGTATCCTCAGTTTTTAATTTAATATTGCCATTTTGAATATCTTCTAGTATGGAAACCATTTGTACAGGGACATCATAAGACCATTGGTAAAATTGTGAACCTCTTTTATAAAGATCCTCACCAATTCTTTTTGGCGAATATCTCTCTCGAATAAGCTTTCTAACAAAGGGCTCTGCTTCTGCTTCCAGATCAAGTTGAGGATCAAGCATTCTTCCTATTCCTTCTATGGTTAAGATAGCTTTGCCCATTAAAGTATAATCATTCGGAATACTGATCCTATTTTTCTTTGCACCTTGAATTAAATCATTAATAATTTCACTAAATTTTATTTCACTAATAGGTAAACCTAAAATTTTATCAAGAACATCACCAACATCTCTTTTAAACTCTGAAAAATCTATTTTTTCTTCAGTTTTACCTAATTTGTATAAAGAACGAGCTACACCCTCAGTATTACGTGTATTAAGAGCAATAACTAACTCAGCCATCTTGTCACGCATCTCTTCATCTAAGCGACCAACCATACCCAAATCAAGAATAGCTATCTTATTATCTGGTAGAGCAAAGAGATTACCAGGATGAGGATCTGCATGAAAAAACCCATTTTCAAAAACCATGTGTAAAATAGCTTGTAGAGCCACTTTTGCTAAAACTTTTTTATCCGACCCAACTAATTCAGCACTGGTAATTTTTACACCATTGATTTTTTCCATAGTAAAAACTTTTTTACTGGAGTATTCTTTATAGACTTTAGGGATAATAACTTGATCATGATACTTAAAAGCCTCGGCAAATCTTAGAGCATTTCTTAATTCTGTATTGTAATCTAGCTCTCTTTGAATTGCTTTTTCAAATTCCTTGACAATGCCAACTGGATTAAGCAATTTTAGATCTGGAGACTGCCTTTCAGCTAATCGAGCAAGAATATATAATAAATCTATATCACGCTCAATAGTTATGCCAACATTAGGTCTTTGAACCTTAACCACAACTTCTTCACCTGTTTTTAGAACGGCTGTATACACTTGACCAATTGAGGCTGTAGCAAGCTGATTTTGATTAAAGCTTTTGTATATATCTTCAATAGATCCACCTAATTCTGTTTCTATGAGTATTCTTGCCTCATTAAAACTAAAAGCTGGAACATCATCTTGTAAAGTTTTAAATTCTTGAATAAATTCGTCAGGAATCAAATCAGCCCTAGTACTTAAAATTTGACCTAATTTAATAAATGTAGGTCCTAAATCTTGCAAAACTAATAATGCTCTTCTGGCAAGAGTAATATTTTCTTGTGGTGTGTTATGTTCTTCTCTGCGTAATTTGCTAATCAAATTAGCAAAAGGCGTATCAGCAGTTAAGATTTGATCAACTAATTGACCAAACCCATGACTAAACAAGACAGCAACAATCTGTCTAAAACGATTTATATCATTTACTGCACTTATTGGGTTAAAGACTGGCATTATTAGCTATTAACAGCTCTTTTCATTCTATCTACAGCTTTACCTAGAACTTCAAGTGATTCAGCATAAGACAATCTTAAATAACCTTCTGCACCAAACGCATCACCTGGAACAGTCGCTAAATAATGTTTTTCTAAAAGATAATTAGCTAAATCAGCAGATGTATTAATTTTAATACCGTCAATAGTTTTTCCGATTAATTCTTCAACTGAAACGAGCATATAAAAAGCACCCTCAGGATTATTAACTTTAATACCAGGAATTTTATTTAATTCTTGATACATAAAGTCACGTCTTTTTTTAAATTCTTCTTTCATTTCGTTTACTACATCCATACTACCATTGATAGCAGCTACAGAAGCTTTTTGAGAAATAGAACAAGGATTAGAAGTTGTTTGTGATTGTATTTTGGCACAAGCATCAATAATCCATTTTGGTCCTGCTGCATAACCGATTCTCCAACCTGTCATAGAATAAGACTTAGAAACACCATTAACAGTAATAATTTTGTCGTATAATTCAGTTATTTGAGCTAGGCTAAAATGACTTACTGAATCATAAATAAGATGCTCATAGATTTCGTCAGAAATAATAAAAATATCTTTATCAACAAGAACATTCATAATATCTCTTATTTCTTTTTCTGAGTAAACTGTACCAGTTGGATTTGATGGAGAATTAAAGACAAATAATTTTGTTTTTGCTGTAATTGCATTTTCTAATTGTTGTGGAGTCATTTTAAAATTTGTTGTAAGATCAGTATTAATAATAACTGGTACAGCTTCAGCTAAATGAGCCATTTCTGGATAACTCACCCAATAAGGAGCTTGTATAATTACTTCATCACCTTCATTGAGCAAGGCAAGGAATATATTAGCAATAGATTGTTTTCCACCATTACTAACAATTATTTGATCAGGAGTATAAGTAATATGGTTATCACGTAAAAATTTAGCTGCTATTGCTTTTCTAAGCTCAAGAATGCCTGTATTAATTGTATATTTGGTAAAGCCTTCATTAATTGCTTTAATTGCTGCAGCACAAACAAAGTCAGGAGTTGGAAAATCTGGCTCTCCTGCGGAAAGACTCACTACATCAAGACCTTCACCTTGCATTTTTTTGGCTTTACCTGTTATTTGTAAGGTTTGGGATTCCTGAACACTATTGACTCGATGTGATAAAAATCTTTCTTCTTTCGTTATTGTAGTTTCTTGACTCATAATATACTCTCTTATATTTCCCTTTTTAAAATAAATTATTCCTAGATAGATTTGAACGCATAATCAAGGCATTCAGTTAATTTTTTGACATCATCCATTTCAACGAAAGGGAATATACCTACTCTGATTTGATTTCTGCCTAATTTTCTATAGCTATTAATATCAACTATCCCACTTTTTCTAAAAGCTTTAACTAGATTATCAGCAGATATTTCATCAACTACATCAAGAGTTGCTACACTTAAGGATCGATATTCAGGGTTTTTGACGTAAGGACTCATAAATTTTGATTTTTCAGCAAAACTATAAATAAAATCAGCTTTCTCTTTTGATGCTTTTTGTATAGCTTTGAGTCCACCTTTTGCCAATAAATCATCCAAGGCACATTCCAAAAAGAACAAGCTAGTTAATGAAGGCGTATTAAGTGTTTGATTTTTTGAGCTATTACTAATAACATCATCAAAGCTCATCATACTTGGTATATATCTTTTAGTTTCTTTTACTTCGGCAACTCTTTGGATAAATTTTGGTGAGGCAACTGCAAAGTATAGTCCACCTTCACTAGCAAAAGCTTTTTGTAGAGAAAAGTAATATAAATCCGTTTTATTCCAATCCCATTCGGTAACACCTGCAATTGAGGTTGCATCAACTGTTAACAATGCGTCACTATTAAAATCAGGGCAAACAGGAATCATAACCCCTGTTGAAGTTTCATTTTGGGTAATAGCTATCAAATCAGCATCTCCATTGTATGAAAGTTCTGGTAAAGTACCATAATCTGATTCAAATTTTTCGGTTTTAAGCCAAGGAGCTGCTTTGGTTAATGATTCCCATTTGGAGGAAAATTCACCACAAGCAAAATGAGCAGATTTTTCTTTGACGGCTGAAAATGCTAACATTTCCCAAACAATACTCGCACCACCATTACCAAGTAAAATCTGATATTCGTCAGGTATACAAAGATAAGTTTTAAGTTTGGTCTGGCATCTTTTTACTAAGTCTAGTATGATTGGATTTCTATGACTATTACCCAAAATTGAGCTTCCAGTTTTTTGTAATCTGTCCAAAAAGTGAACTGGTATTTTTGAAGGCCCTGCTCCAAAACGTCCATCTTTCGGTAATAAATCAACAGGTATTTTTAACTCTTCAAACATTTACTACAATTAACTCCATACACATTTTAAATTAGATAATTAATATTACCATATATTTTTTGTATAAGTCACACTAACATGATATAAATAATGTAATTAATATTAAAGAAGCTAAGCTTAAATATCTTTCAAAAAGAGAGTGAAAAAAAGTTGTTTTTATATTAGAAGAAATGAAATTATTAAGAGGTAATAAATATGCTTAAAATTGGAGTTGTTCTCTCGGGATCTGGATTTCAAGATGGATCAGAAATTCAAGAATCTGTTTTTACGTTATACAATCTTGATGCCGCAGATGTAGATATAGTATGTATGGCACCTAATATTAGTCAGACAAGAGTTATTAATCATCTAACTGGTCAAGTTACCAGTGAAACACGAAATGTCTTGGTTGAATCAGCAAGAATTGCTAGAGGTAATATCAAGGATATTAAAGATGTTAATTTAGCTGATCTTGATGGTGTAATATTTCCAGGTGGATTTGGTGCAGAAAGTAGTTTATCCACTTTTTCAGAAAATGGTACTAATTGTACAGTAAACCCTGATATAGAAAATTTAATCAAGGAAATGCACAAAACAAAAAAGCCATTAGGATTTATTTGTATCGCTCCTGTTATCGCTGCCAAAGTACTAGGTTCACTTGAGCTTGATCATAAATTAAAACTAACTATTGGCTCTGATTCTGATACAGCAAAAGCTATTCATGATATGAATGCAACACATGAAGCAAAAACAGTTGATGATATTGAAGTTGATCTTGAAAATAGAGTAGTTTCGACTCCTGCATATATGACAGGACCTGGGCCTAGAGATATTAATAAAGGGATCGAAAAGTTAGTAAGACAAGTTTTAATTATGGCTGAAACCTTCAAAGCAGAGAGAGTATAGATTTTTTAAAACTTTGAACGATCAAAAAAAAGCTTATTTACAGATTCATCTATGTGTTTTCCTTTGGGGATTTACAGCTATTTTGGGGAAACTGATCACATTAAGAGAGCTTCCCCTAGTATGGTTAAGAGTACTTATAACTTGTCTTAGCTTATTATTTTTTCCAAAAGTAATTAAAAACTTAAAAATATTAAGTCCAAAAAATATTTTTCAAATGGGTTTGATTGGTTGTGTTGTTTGTTTACACTGGCTTTGTTTTTATGGATCGATTAAATATTCAAATGTTTCGGTAACATTGAGTTGCTTATCAACAGCTTCTTTGATGACTGCTTTAATTGAGCCTATATTTTTAAAAAAGCAAATCAAAAAATATCAAATATTTCTTGGCTTAATGATCATACCAGGAATATATATTATTTTTTACTTTACCAAAATTTATATGATAGGTATGATTTTGGGTTTGTTAGCTGCATTATTATCTTCGATTTTTACTACCTTAAATAAAAGTATTGTAATGTCAACAAAAGTAGATAGCATGAGCATTACGTTTGTAGAGTTAGGAAGTGGATTATTATTTTTAACATTATTAATTCCATTTTATTTAAGAATATTTCCTGAAACAACACTTATACCATCAACAAGTGATTTATTTTACTTATTGATATTATCTTTAGTTTGCACCGTTTTACCTTATAATCTTTCTTTAAAATCATTGAGGCATATATCTGCTTTTGCTTCAACTTTTGTTGTCAATCTTGAACCTGTTTATGGAATAATCATGGCAATCATCATATTTAAAGAGAATAAAGAATTAAATTCGGGTTTTTATTTAGGCTCATTACTAATATTTATGGCAATATTTTTGTACCCTATATTGTATAAGAGGTTTGAAAAACCATCTATGATATAAATTAATATTTTTA
>JACMQJ010000341.1 GCA_014377055.1 Candidatus Sericytochromatia bacterium | reverse complement strand
TTATTCTTAGCTTCTTCTATCATACGAGCAGCTCCTTTCTTTCTCTCTTCTCTAGTCGCAGGTGTTCTTATCTCTTGGCCTTTCCTACTTTGGAATTGTGCATAAGGGTTTTCTATACGAGACCCGTAATCCTCTATGGCAGAGTGTTCTCTTTTACTACCCTGTAAATCAATACTTCTAATATCCTTAATATGTCCTTGGTTATGGTTGATTATAATATTATCAGGCTTGGCATAATCCCAAGTATGAGGAAATCCGTTTGTCTGCAGATGTTCCACAGTTTTAGCCATAGGAGCAGTAACCGCATTAAGATAATGTGCCTCGTGAGGGTTCGGGTCTTCTACAGAAAAGTGCTTATCGTAGTCTTTACTAAAAGCTTTGTCGTGCTCAGGTTTGACATTATTAATCAGGTGTTCTGCGTTCTCCCCCTTAATAAACTCATGAAAGTGGAGCCCTGAGTCAGAGTCTACCTTGTGTACGGTTGCAAAGCCTCCAAAGCTATAGATATAATCGAAAAATATCAGCAAAAAGAATTTGAAAACGACACAGATGATTCCGGTAATAAAATCTATGTTTATAGGAATCTTAGTTATCTCTTAGCTGAGAGTATTGGTAATCAAAATATCGAAACTGAACTATTTAATTTTATAACTAAAGCAAATGACTTACCTAGGAACGATTATGGCCCATATGGTGTCTGTCTTTTAAATATGGCTAAATACTTTTATTTAAAAAATGAAAATGATCAAGCTTTTAATTATCTGAATATGGCCCTAGAAAATTTTGAAAAAGGATATTACAGGGCTGAATCTTATATCACTTTACTATATTTATATTTATTATCTGATGATAATCAGTATATTGAAAAAGCACATGACTTTTACTATAATCTTAAAGTTGAAGCTTTTATGGTAATCGAAGTGATAAATCAGAGTTCATTATTATTAGAGCTTTTCGGTATGGAAATTAAAGAACATCAATTTATTCTTGAGGATTTATGCTATATAACTGAAAAAAGTATTCTTCAGGAAAGATTAGCAAAAGTAGTAATTTTTTAAAGTAAATAATTATGCCTATATTATTTTTAGATGATTATCGGATACCTAAAGATTGTTATGAGTATTTATCAGAAGTAGAATTATATATGCATGGCAAATGCGATACAGTAACAGACTTTGCTACTTTTATACAATATTTTAATCATGTCAAACAAGGTATAAGAGAAATGCCTACTCTGATATAATTTGATCATGATCTGGACAGAGAACACTATAACCATCTACAAAATCCAATTCCTTATCATAGGTTTGAAATTAAGACAGGATATCACTGTGCTCTATGGCTAAAGGATTTTTCTGAAGAGAATGAATTTTCTGTACCAGAAATTTTATGTCATTCAATGAATCCTGCTGGAAAACAAAATATTCTTGAAATATTTAAATAATTAGTTCTATAAAATCATTTATAGTCACTCCTTTGATAATATTGAAAAAATTACCTGTTAAAAAATAATTTTTTAATGTGAGAATGTGAATGTGTGTGAATAAATAAATATCAATTCACTTTTCGTTTATTATACAGGAACAAACTAAATTTTAGATTTTAATAGTTGGCATAAAACAATTAATACTGGTTTTAAATAATGAAATATAAAAACAAATTACTAATGTCATGTTTACCTTTACTGGTAAATATATCACTTATTTATCCTTCCTATTCACAGGAAAGTCTGGTGGGATACGGTGGTATCTATACTTCAGGCAAGAATGGCGATATAAACAGTTTTCAAAATTATAAAAGAAATCAGAAAAAAATAGTAACAGGTTTTAGAAATACACTGGAAAAATTGATGAGTGAAGGAAAACTGCCTTTCAAACTTACCTTTGAAACAGATAGTGATGCAGTAAAATTAGATACTAACGATGTTTATTCTCTAGCACTGGTGATGACACGAGATGATATTAATAATGAAACTTTTGAAAGCCCTGATTCAGGTACAAAAATAAATAAGACCTACGTTAATGTTGGCATGGTAGCAATTCTATATCAAACAGTTGATGAACCGGGTAATAAAGGTAAAAAGAATTCGATTGTTTTTTCTTTACCGGTAGTAGGTTATTCAATAAATGTTTCTGGTAAAGATGGTATGTCGCAGGAAGAATCTGATACTATGTTTGTAAAAGTGGCAAATTCTACTCTGGAGAATGTCTTAGCTGAAAGATTGAAAAAAATCTCTATAGATAATTTGTCCGGGAAAATTAAAAAGATAGCCGATAATAAGGCTGTAATTGATATAGGTTCAGCAAATGGTCTTATCATGGGCCAGACAGTTAAGTTTGTACAATCAGGAAATCTTGTTACCAGAGGTAAAGTTGAAAATATTAGTTTAAATGAAGCAACTATTATTACAGCAGCTAACTTTGATAAATTAAAAGAAGGAACAGATATTGAAGCAAGCAACATCAAAGGTACTTCCAGTGAAACATATCAGGTTGTTGGTTTTAAAATATCTTCTGAAAAATGTAAAAAATGGTTTGATGAAAATTCAATTGGTCCGCAGGCAAGTCAATGGTTTTCCGATTATCTATCAGAACGTGGTGGTAAAGTAGTTTTACCTTCAAAAATTGGCAATACCTGGGTTGAAGCTTCAAACGAACAAAGTTTTGCTGTTTTTATCAAAGATGGGCAGGAACATCTTTTTGAGGTAGCTAAACCTAAGTACAGGGTTATCCTTGATTTAACAGGGCTTTCTGATAAAAAAATTGAAGAAGAAAGTAATAATATCAATGAAAACTGGATTTTTAAATTATGGATGAATGTAGAAATTCCTGAAAAGAAGTACTCCAAGGAGTTTGATACCATTTCAACAAAAAGTATTATAGTTGGTACACAGAGTTTTGAAGAAAAAACAGAAGTATTTGACTTATTGCATCAGCTAACAGCAAAATCAGCAAAGGAAATTGATTAATGAAAAAATTAAAAAAATTGGCTCTGTCATTATTATTAGGTGCTATGACTGTTATATCACCTGTAATCACCAGTAATAATGTTTTTAGTAGTATTGCAGTTGCACAGGATCAATCAATAACAGTTCAGGGGCAAGCAGCTATTGATGGTAATAAGGCTGCTGCACAGAAAAAAGCATTAGCTGATGCATTTAGAAATGCTGTTGAAAAGGGCCTGGGAGTCTGGGTAAAAAGTCAGACTGAAGTAAAAGATTTTGAAACAAAAAAGGATGAAATACTTACCCGGTCCGAAGGATATGTAACTGAGCATGAAATACTTAATGAAACTGAAAGTGATGGAATATATACAGTAACAATAAAAGCTCAGGTTGCTGTTGATAAGATAGGTGCAGATTTAAAGAAACTGGTAGGCAGATTAAAAACTCAGATGGGTAATCCAGCTATCGCTTTTGTCCTTACCACCTGGGAAAATAAAGGAATAAAAACCACAGTTAATTTAAACCAGAATACAGATCATTCTCTTAGTACACAGGCTTCCGAAGGGGTTCAGGCGGTTAATTCAATTGATACACCAGAAGGGTCATATGTAGGGGCAACATCTACTAATCCAAATATGGCTGTAAAAACATCATCAAAGGTAAGTAGAGAAGTTAGCATACAAAAAATAGACGAATCGGTATGGAAAAAATGTGCTGATGCAACTATTGTTGATTCTTTTAAACAGGAATTCCTTGAAAAAGGTTTTGATCTAAAAGCAACTGATGAAGCAATGGAAATTGCTAATTCAGTATCACTGGCTCAAACATCTATAGATATAAGCGATAGAGCAAAAGTAAGAGTATTAGCTGAAAAAGAAGGGGCGAATTTTATTGCAAGGGGTGAAGTTCAGGTCATTGATTCCAGAATGAATGAAAATACAGGCAGTTATGTTGTTACTTCAAAAGTTGGTGTAGAAATAATTGATGTTAATTCAGGTGATATAGTTGCTTCATATTCAAATACTGCGAGTGCAAGTAGCAGCAGTCAGGAAAATGCCCGTGCTCAGTCAATCAAGAAAGTTGCCATACTTGGTGCAAAAACTATGGCAAGCCAGACAATTGATAAATGGCAGGATAGATCAAACAATGGTATGAAATTTACTATTGAAGTAAGAAATGTTAAAAGTGCCAGAGGCCAGAAAATGCCATTTCTTAAAGCTCTAAAAGCAATTGCTCAGATAACCAGTCAGACATCACCAAAAGAAAATACTTTATTACTGGATGTAATGTATAAAGGCCAAAAAAGTGAATTAGGTGAAGCTTTACTTGAGCAAATAGGTAAAGAAAAAGGATTTTCTGAAAAAGAATTTGAAGGCCCTGATGATGATGCAGGGAAAATAATCTTCAAATTCACACAAAAATGATTTCAAAGATATCTATTTCTGAAAACAGAAATGTCTTAATACAAAATATTTTAATCAAAAGGTAGAAAAAAAATGAAAAAGATCTTATTATCAGCATTACTTGCAGGGATTACCGTATCAGCTAGTTATACTCCTGCCATAGCTGGTCCGTTCGATTTTATAAATCAGGACAAAGATAAAAAAAGTAGCGATAGTGGTAAAGCTGTAGATTTAGATAAATTAAGCAGTGGTGGTGTTAGGTTAATTAATAGTGTTGGTAAAGCAACAATAACTTTTTCTGAGGCTGCAATCGTTATGCTATCAGCATCAGGCAATAAAGAAGGTGCGGAAAGATTAAAAGTAGCTCTTGATGAATTAAAGAAAAAGCCAAATGATCAGGAAGGTATTAAAAAGTTTGTTGAAGGTGCCGGTAAAACTGCTGTTGCCGAATTAGAAAAAGTAAAAGTGGATTCAAAAACCAAATTTAATTTATCTAATGCTGAATTAATTTCAGCTTTTGAAAAACTAGGTGGCGCAACTATGCTTGATGTAAGTGCTGTTGGTGATGCAGGTAACCTGGTTAAAGAAGCTACAGAACTTTTAGATGTTGTTGCAAAAGATCCTATGAAATATGGCTTTTCAGCTGCTGGTACTGTAAACTCAGTTATCAGTTCAGGCAAATTTGTAACTGATAATGTACCACAACAAGGAAAGAGTATTCAGGGCTTTACTACTAAATTAGTTGATTACTTTAAAACTAATAAAGTACCTGTTCCTTCACCTGAAAGATTAAAGCAAATCGCTGATGGGCTTCAAAAAGGATAAACATCCTCCTTTGTATAATGATGGGCTCTTATTCTTTGAATACAGAGCCTTTCTTTTTATGGATTTAAAAATGCAAGAAGACTATTATTTAAGTTTTGTTTTTAAATATAATAAAAGCGATTTAAATTCATTTCTAATTTCTTTA
>JACMQJ010000340.1 GCA_014377055.1 Candidatus Sericytochromatia bacterium | reverse complement strand
TGGCCTGACAGTGAACAACTTAAGCAAGGTCTAAATAATATATTACTTTCAATAGAAGAAAATATTAAATAAAAATAACAATGAATAAAAAATTACTTATTACTATCTTACTATCATATACATCTTTTTTGTTGCCAGTTGAAGCAGAAGAAATAAGAGGCTTTGATGCCAAATCAGATATAAAAATCGGTCCTGTTCTTACTGTTGGAATTCCCGTAGTGTCAACAACTAATGTTTCTTATGCCCCAAATATAACTCTTAATTTTTTTGGTGAAAGTTATTTATCTGGTACAACAGGAATTTCTATTGGTTGGATCAATAATACAAAAAGTTTAACAACTACTGTTGCAGGAAAAACGTTGTTTACAGATTCATCGCCTAGCTCTGGGGCAACAACAATTACTAAAAGTCTTTTTTTAGTTACTCTTATGTCACCTATCAATTATCATCCTGAATCTGTTTTTGAATATGGTTGGCAGGGAGGTTTTTTTAGCCAATTTGTAAGTTTTGATAAAGCGGTATCAGGTGATACAAATTCAAATATTGGTTTAAGTGCTGGGGGATATGCAAAAACATCATATTTTTATCCTTTTGTGCCTTATATTAATGGAAAGATAATTTTAGGTAATTTATATGATAATGGTAAAACTATTCAAGATAATAAGCTTGCATCATCACTAAAATCAGGATATTTTGGTTCTGTTGGGTTAGACTTTTATCTAAATAAGCAAATATTTTTTAATGTTGGCTATAATATCATGAATCCTGACTTATTAACTATTTTTCCTACAAAAGCAAACGTAGTACAGCCCGGTCAAGTAAATACTCAACCTGCGGACGATCAATTCATAAATTTGAGTGAAACTGTACAAACAGTCAGCGGAAGTTTTGGTTTTTTGTTTTAGATGCTTGCCAAAGATATATTTAGATTAATAGTTGAAAATTTACAAGATATAAGTACTGAGTCTGATAAAGAAGCTGAGATAATAATTAAACATATATTTGACTTAAATAAGCTAGATATTGTTTTAAATAAAAAAGTAAATTATTCTGAAAAATCAGAGTATTTAAATAAAGTTTTGGAAAAAAGAAAACAAAGAATCCCTTTACAATACATTTTTAATAATCAGGATTTTCGCAGCTATAATTTTTATGTTGATAGTCGTGTGCTGATCCCTCGACCCGAAACAGAATTACTTGTAGATAAAGTCATATCAATCTCAAATGAATATTTTTTTGATAAGCAAATAAATATTGTTGATATTGGTTGTGGTAGTGGCACAATAGCTTTAAGTCTAGCATTAGAAATAAAAAATGCAAAAGTATATACAGTTGATATTTCTAATGATGCTCTTGATGTAGCCAAAATAAATCAAAAAAGACTCAATGTCGCTTATAATAGAATAAATTTCGTTTTAGGTGATAAATTAGAACCATTTAGAGATAAAAAGGTTAAATTTGATATAATAGTTTCTAATCCACCTTATATACCTGAAATTGAGTATCAAAATCTTGAAAAAGAAGTTTTAAGTTATGAACCCAAACAAGCATTATTAGGTCAAGATGACGATGGTCTCGGATTTTATCGGTATTTTGCTAGCCAGTCAGATTATTTTCTTAATAAAAGTGGTTTTATATGCCTTGAAGTAGGTTATAATCAAGCTGAAAAAGTGAAAGAGCTATTTTTAAATCAAAAAAAATTTGATAATATAGAAATGATAAAAGATTACAACGGTATTTATAGGATTGTAATAGCAAGGCAAAAAATATGAGAATTTTACAAGTTAGTGCTGAATATTTTAAACCAACTTATGTTGAGGATGCAATTACCCTTTTACAAAAAGGACAAGTAATTGCTTTTCCCACAGATACACTTTATGGTGTTGGTGCAGATCTAAATAATGAAGATGCTGTCCAAAAACTTTATTTTATCAAAGAAAGACCATCTGATTTACCTCTCATTTTGTTGGGAGCAAGTAAAGAAGCTCTTTTACCCTACGTTCTTGACTGGACACCTCTTGCAGAAAAACTAAGTCAAAAGTTTTGGCCTGGTGGCTTGACTATGATTCTAAAAAAATCATTTAAAGTACCTGATTTTGTTGTCAGTGGTTTTGACACTGTCGGTGTTAGAGTTCCGAATCATCCTGTTTTATTAAGAATACTTGAAGCTTATGGAAAACCTCTAGCAACATCAAGTGCAAATATATCAGGAAGTGCTAGTACAAGCACAGGTCGACATGTAGCCGAAGAACTCTATGAAACTGAATTAGCATTACTTCTTGATGCAGGGAAAACACCTTTTTCTGAACAATCGACTTTAATAGATCTTAGTGGTGAAATACCTATAATATTAAGAGAAGGAGTCATATCTTGTGAAACTATTAATTTGGAAATGGAAAAGTTAATATGACAATATTTTCAGCGATTCAGATGAATTCAACTGAAAATTATCAATTAAATTTAAGTAAGGCTTTGGGCTTTATTCAAGAAGCTTCAGAAAATGGAGCTAAAGTAATTAGTTTACCTGAAATGTTTAATTATATTGGTAAGCTTGAAAATAATGTGTATAAGAACCAAGAAACAAATAATGAATTAGTTAATTTACTTGGTGAAACAGCTAAAAAACATAAAATATATCTTTTAGCTGGAAGTATTAATGAATTAACTAATAATTCAGAAAAAACTTATAATACCTCTTTTTTGTTCTCTCCTGATGGTACAATACTAAAAAAATATAGAAAAATACATTTATTTGACGCTTTATTAAACTCTCCAGCAAAATACAAAGAATCTGATAGTTATATTGCAGGTGAGGCCTCACAACTACCTGTTATTGAAACTGAATATGGTAAATTTGGTCTGACTATTTGTTATGATTTACGTTTTCCTGAGCTATTTAGAAAAATATCACTAGATGGATCACAAATAATATTTGTTCCTTCCGCTTTTTCGGCAACTACAGGGAGAGATCACTGGGAAGTGTTACTTAGAGCTAGAGCAATAGAAAATCAAGTTTATATAGTTGCATCTGATCAATTTGGTTTTCACGATACCCATAAAGAATCATTTGGTAATTCAATGATTATTGACCCTTGGGGTAAAGTAATATCAAGAGCTAGTGAAAGAGAAGAAGTTATTTATGCTAATATAGATTTAAATTATTTAAAAGAGATAAGAACAAAATTACCCGTATTTTCACATAGAAAGGTTATTAATTAAATATTTATTATATGGCAGCAAACTATAAAACACCAGGTAAGAAAGAATTTAAAAAAATTAGTTATTTAAAACAAATGATGATGGAGCCAGATCCTCTAATTAGAAAACAAGCTGTTTTTTTATTCAATCAAGTTACAAAAACACCTTACGACAAAGAAATTGAAGAATTAGAAAAAAAAATATCTGATATAGAAAAAGCTTTGAGATTATCAGAAAAAAAACGAGCTAAAGATAGTGATGTCAAATCTTTGAAAAAAAAAATAAGTGCTGACTTTGATGGTGAGGATGAAGAAGAGGAAGAAATAAAAGTTGATTCTAGTGATACATATATCAATCAAGAGCTTGCAGGTTTAAACTTCAAACTAAAGTATTTAAAGTTATCAAAAGATATTGAAATAGATGCAAAATTAGTAAAAACAAAAGTAACTATTAAATAATTATGAGTACTAAACTTTTTGATCGAATAAAGAGATTTTTTAGAGCCTTAAATATAAAAATAGATCAACAAGATATAGATATTGTTAATAAAAATCTGGAAGATAAGCACAAAAAATTATTTTATTCGATGAGTTTAATTGATCAAAGGCATTCAATAGATGTTGCCAAAACTTTAATCAACTCTGATCTCGATATTACAAAAAAAACTCTACAACTAGCATTATTACATGATATAGGTAAGCAGGTAAAACCATTTTTTTTACTTGAAAGAGTTGTAGTTGTTATCTTTCCAAGAAGAAATTTAAAGTTATCGGCAGATCCATTAGAATCAAATTTATTAAAGAAAGCCTGGCAATTAAAATATTGGCATCCTGAATATGGTGCTAGATTAGCAGAAAAAGCTTCTTTTGATATTGAGTTAATTAATATGATTAGATTTCACCATAATACTCCACCCAAGTGTCAAGAAATAGAGGATTTTCAATGGTCTGATAATTTGAACTAGCTATAAAAATATTTTCTAAAATCCAAAAAATATTATTAGGATTGGCTAGGCTATGTAGAAAATTAAGTACACAATAAGTTTCTGAAAGCTCAGTTGGCTATATTTAAATCTTGATTATACATAAATTTATGCAGAAAAAATTATCTGTTCCTCTTTTTATCGATATATTTTTCATGGGAGACCTTCCTTAAACTCTGTTAAAACTTTACTCTTAAATGTCAATATATTATTTTGCAAGTATAATTAACTATAATTTATACTTTTTCATTACAGGTATAACTACATAATCAGTTAGTTTTTCAAGAATTATCCAAGGTATTTTTTGCTTGAATGTTACATGTTTA
>JACMQJ010000052.1 GCA_014377055.1 Candidatus Sericytochromatia bacterium | reverse complement strand
AGAAATGGTAATGCCTGGTGACAATATCACAATGGAAGTCGAATTAATCGATCCAGTTGCTATTGAGAATGGTATGAGATTTGCTATTCGTGAAGGTGGACGTACTGTTGGTGCTGGTGTTGTTACCGAAATTCTTGCGTAAGCAGATTAATTAAATATAGATTTTAAGTAGGGGTTTTTTATCCCTACTTTTAGTCATTTAGATTATTTAGTAAAAGGAAAAATAGATGGAAAGTTTTGGTAGAATTGGTTTTATGCTCTTTTTGGCATTTATAGTACCAACAATAGCTTTAGTACTTTCAAGGTTTTTACAGCCAAGATTTGTTACTGCATCAAAAATTCAAACTTATGAATGTGGTATTAAACCTTATGGTTCTGCTTGGGTACAATTTAATATAAGATATTATATTTATGCACTTATTTTCGTTGTTTTTGATATTGAAACTGTTTTTCTTTATCCATGGGCAGTCGCTTTTAAGGGTTTAGGATTATTTGCTGTAATAGAAATGTTCTTATTCTTAACAATATTACTTGTTGGTTTTGCTTATGCGTGGAAGAAGGGTGCCTTAGACTGGCATTAAAAGGAATAAAAGATGGTAGAAATAATAAAAGATTTGGATACTGTAAAAAAATCAGTTGAGATGTTCGAAGGTGTTCAAGATTCGGGATTAGATGCTAATGGTATACCAATGCTCACTGTACCTGCTGATAAATTGGTTGAATTGGTAAGATTTTTGAGAGATGAAAAAAAATATGATTATTTTAATTCATTAACTGCAGCAGAAGATGACAATTTTTATATCTCAATTTATAACATTTACGCAATGCTTGATTATAGTAAAAGACGTATAACTATAAAGGTGAATTCACCAAAAGAAAATCCTGTTGTCCCATCATTGGTGAGTCTTTATCCTGCTGCTAATTGGTTTGAAAGAGAGTCTTATGACTTGATGGGTATCATATATTCAAATCATCCAGATTTAACCAGAATATTAACTACTGATGATTGGATAGGACATACTCTTAGAAGAGATTATAAGATCGTTGAGCCAGAAAGTTATACAAATATTTTAAAAGCGATTCCTGACGTTCATGTACAAGAAGGCTTGGATCGTTCCGATATTTATAAAGGCTTAAAATAAACAATAAAAAAAGTCCCTTGAAACCAAGGGACTTTTTTTTAATCTGTACTCAAGTAAAATTGGTTTACCATTTTTTCACTAAACAAGTTATTTAAACCCCTTGTTTGTCAACTAGACACAATTACTTTTTATTTAATACTTGTATGGTTTCTACTTGTATTAAGCCATCTTTTAAAACTGAATCAACTTTAACAAAATCGCCATTTTTAGCTGTACATTTACCAAAAATTATAACAACATATTCTTTTTTAGAAATTGCACTCCAGATAGATACAGTAAAATGATTATCTTTAATGTCTTTGATTGTTCCTATTGCTTCAACAGCTCCCTGTTTTGGTAGTTCTCTTCTAAAATTAGATATTTTGATAAAAGGTGGTGCTTCTGGTTTTAGACCTAATATTTTGATACCTTTGGTGGTTATGGTTGGATAAAAAGAAAATTTTACTGTTTTACCAATGTATTTATTAAGAGGATATCTTTTTTGTATAACAGGGGTTCTATTTTCCTTCATAGGGTATTTAAAACCATCTATTTCTACAGTACCATTACCTTTTTCGTTAGCTTCAATAATTATACCTTCAGCCATTCCTAATGAACGCTGAAAAGCTGGTAACGCACTATTAACTGGAACAGGAAATAGTGTTTCTATTTTTTCTTCACCAAGAGAAATAAAAGATTGTGTTTCAGTTTTTTCTCTGACATTAGACGCAGGTTTTGGTTTAAAGCTTTTTTTTGCACCTTGTTCATAACCACTTCTTTGATTACTATAGTCTTTTCTATAACCACCACTATTTGGACTGGAAGAATTCATACCTGAATCTCTGTCAAACCTATTTTCTACCATCTCGCTCCAACCTCTCATTATATTTCAACATCTAAGTTTAATACATTCTATTAATTAATGAGCAAAATGACATTATAATTTATTATTTTGTTATTTGGATATCTTAATTTTTATCGTTTTTCTGTATACACTATAATAAACAAATGAGATATTTTTTATGGATAAATTGATGAAAATAAATATTGAATATTTTGCAAAATTAAGAGAAG
The DNA here is from genome assembly GCA_014377055.1 of Candidatus Sericytochromatia bacterium. Lineage (GTDB taxonomy): Bacteria > Cyanobacteriota > Sericytochromatia > UBA7694 > JACMQJ01 > JACMQJ01. Next base: position 2,286 of record JACMQJ010000052.1, on the reverse strand, counting down.
AAAGAGGATGTAGCTCAGAAGTTATTGAAACCTCTGCTTCGACTGTTGGCGAAATGTATAAATTACTGCAAGAAAAATATAAGTTTTCTATACCTTTTGAAAATCTAAAAGTAGCTATAAATGAAAATTTCAGTAATTGGAATGAAAAAATAAATGATAATGATACAGTTGTTTTTATTCAACCTGTAGCTGGTGGATAATGGCTAGAAAAAGTGTAATTTATATTCTTTTGGGTCAGGAAATAGGTCTTATAATTGTCAGTTTCATTTGGTTGATGATAAAGAATATATCGTCAATTAATAAATTAGGATTTATTTCAATTTTTAGCTTAGATCCATTCAAAGGATTTAATGTTTCACCCCAAAGCTTATTATATGGACTTAGTGCCAGTATTATCTTGATTTTTTTAAGTTTTGTTATTACATTCACTTATGAACCATTTAAAAAATCATTGCAACTTCTTGATGATCTAATTTTACATGTAATTAAGCCCATAGATATTTTGCCTATTGCTATTTTGAGTGGTATTGGAGAAGAATTATTTTTTAGAGGTGTTTTACAAGATTCATTTGGACTTTTACCATCTAACATTATTTTTGCTTTGCTACACTTTCCAGGAAGGCAATTTTGGGTATATAGTTTATGGACACTTTTTGCAGGATTATTTTTAGGTAATATTTATGCTTACACACATAATTTATTTATAGTTATAATTGCTCATATTATGAATAATTTATTAGCCTTGATATTGTGGAATAAATTTAAAACTAAAATACTTAAAAATAATGCCAAACTTTAGAACTGAAATACAATTAAAAAGAAATGATTTTAAAATAAATCACAATCATCAATTAATCACTATTGGCTCATGCTTTGCTGATAATATTGGTAAATACTTTTTTGATTATAAATTTAAGACTTTAATCAATCCTTTTGGGGTTTTGTATAATCCTATCTCAATACTTAAATCCTTTGAGCTAATAATTGAAAATAAGGAATTAATAGAAAGCGATCTTGTTTTTCATAATGAGCAATGGCATAGTTTTGATCATCATGGATCATTTTCATCAACCAATAAAGAAGAATGTTTACAAACAATTAATCAATCACTTAATGAAGCTCATCTTTTTTTGAAAAACACTGATATTATCTTTATCACTTTTGGCTCTGCTTATGTTTATGAATATAAAACAAATGAGCAAATTGTCTCTAATTGTCATAAAATTCCCGAGAAAAATTTTAGACAATACCTGTTAGACTTACAAATAATAATAAAATCTTGGACTATTCTAATTGAACAGTTAAAAGAAATTAACCCAAATCTAAAAATAATTTTTACAGTTAGCCCGATTCGTTATTTAAAATATGGATCTGAGCTTAATCAATTAAGTAAGTCTCTGTTAATTATTGCTGTCCATCAACTAATTGCTAGATTTGATAATACAGAATATTTTCCTGCTTATGAGATTATGAATGATGATTTAAGAGATTATAGATTTTATAGTGAGGATATGATTCATCCAAACAAAATTGCCATAGATTATATTTGGAATAAAATATCAGAAACCTATTTTGATAATCAAACAAGCAAAATATTAGGTGAAATAAAAAAGCTCAATCAAGCCAAAAATCACCGCCCAATAAATGTTAATTCACAAGCTCACCAGGCTTTTTTGAAGAATCAAATTGAACAGCTAGAATCAATAAAAAAAATATACCCTAATATTGATTTGTCAGATGAACTTAGTTATTTTTCAAAGATTTTTATTGGTTATAGCTAAAAATTAATTTTAGAATTGATTAATAAACAAAAGCTAGAAAGTATTATTCAATCTTATTAAATTTACAAAAATAAGTCAAGATAGAAAAATCAAAAGGATAGAAAGTGTAAAAATATTATTAATTTATTGTTAAGTGTAAAATTTCTGAAGCGTTGTGTTTCTAGGTATTTTTACAAAAGGGTTCATTATAGTCCAATATTACCAGATGATAAATTTTATTGTACAGTTGTTAGAATAATAGACGAAAAAGGTAAACCTTTCTTGATTAAATCTGGGAAAATAAATATTGATCATTTTTCTTAAATTGAATAAAATAGAAAGAAGGAGACTATCTCGTTCTTTTTTACAAAGGAAATAAAATGAAATCAAAAATAATTATTTGCTATATCTAATTTACTATTTATCAAGAGAGATCATTTTTCTAATAGACTCTTCTATTTGACCACCACAGTAAAGATCTCCCCATAGTTCTTGTTTTTCTTTTAGGTATAAACTAATATTTTTT
>JACMQJ010000339.1 GCA_014377055.1 Candidatus Sericytochromatia bacterium | reverse complement strand
AATTAGATTTTTGTATTATTTAGGTTAAGAATATCTTTGCCAAAACTTAATTAAAAATAAACTATGCGATAAATGTAGCTTTACCTTGATTATATTATAATAAAAGTATGGAAAAAGATTAATTGAAAGCTTAAATTTCAATTAAACAGAGTATAGAAAGTTTATTAAAGTAGAGATTTGAAAAATGAAAATATACAAAGCTTGTAAGTGTTGTGGAAGAGAATTCAGAACTGAAGATATTTTTGTTGCATCAACCAAACTTGTTGGTATTCAAAGCTTTGCTCCATATAATTTATTGAGTCTTGAGTTAAGAGATTGTTTGTGTGGTACAACCCTTGCTAGAAAATTATCAGTATGTGATAACTCATCATTAATTCTCGTTGCTGCTTAAAAAAGTATCAATAATTTTACTAACCTGAATAGGCTGATGTAAATGTAAATTATGACCTGATTCTTTTACTTCAACATATTTCATATTATTAAAAGAATTACTTAGTTGTTGAGATCCAGACAAATCAAAGTTACTTTTTTCTCCTTTTAGGAAAAGCACAGGACAAGTAATATTTTTCCAAAAGGATTCTATTTGTTTAATATATGTTTGTTGTGGGGCTCTAGTACGATGTAGGTTATCATATCTCCAGTACAAATTATCGAACTCTTTTTTAGTACCTTCATAAGCTAAATGTTCGGATACATCAATACTCATTAAGTTATCAACTCTTCTTAATCTCAAACTAGCATCTTCTAAGTCTTTAATTGATTTTGAGTCCTTAATATTTTTTACTTCTTCAATCCATCTTTTTGCTCTAGTTGGAGCATCGTTAAATGATGATTCATTAATAAACCAACCTTCAATGTTAACTAAATTATTTACTTTTTCTGGAAACGTACCAGCATATAATGTTGCAATGATACCACCCATAGAGTGTCCAATAATTGTAACATTTTCAGCATTTAAATAATCAATAAATAATTCTAAATCATACAAATAGTCAAAAAAATGATAGTAACCACTCGGATGTATCCATTCTGTTCTACCAAAACCTCTAGCATCCCAAGCAATAATTTGATAATCATTCATTAAATTGAAGGCTAACAGGTCAAATGTATGACTGTGATCCATAAAACCATGCAACATGATGATCAGTGGTTTATTTATATCACCCCAACTGAGATAATGAAAATTTAGTCCTCTAAGTTTTACATAGTTAGAAGTACCAAAACAAGGAAAGTTATGAGGTGTAGTAGAGCTTATATTATCTTTCAATTTAGATTATTTTTTAACTTTGCCATAAAAATAAAATCCTACATCAATCACTTTGTCAGATGCAAGTGTTGCAAAACCAGTTACAGCAGATACCACCAACATTTTACCTTTCATCATTCCTGTTACACCACTAACAGTGTTGAGTACAACTTGAGTTCCTGCTTTTGCCATTTCTTTTTTATTATCGTCCTCATAGGAATCTTCAAATTTTCTAACATTTTGATAAACAGATACCCCAGAAATAGCTAAATTGACTACAGGTAAAACTTTATTCTGAATAAAAGACGATGTTGGTTGATGATTTAATCTAACTGCAACATTTCCTACTGTTTCTGTTGCTCTAGCAATACCAGATGCCGATTTGGTTACACCAAGAAATAATTTTTCTTGTACAGATCCTGGTAACGATGATGACATACGAATAAGAGAGCTAACCGCTGTAGCCCTAGAAAAACTTGTTACTTTTGAAGCGTTTTGGACAACTGTCGCAGGAATAACAACCACATTACCTATCATTGCAACTGTATTTGTTACTATTCTTGCCGTATTCATTGTACGATCCATAGCAGTTTTTTTATGTTTTGGTTTTACCATTGTATTAACTGTTATTTCTGGATTATTTATCTTAAAATCAACTGCAGGTACCGAATCAGATTTTTTTATTTTACTTTGGTCTATTGTTATATTGGTTTTAAGTGACAAACTTTTTATAAGAGTACTATCTGATTCATTTATTTTTGGTTTTTTGGTATTAATATTATCAACATTATTTTGTT
>JACMQJ010000338.1 GCA_014377055.1 Candidatus Sericytochromatia bacterium | reverse complement strand
TATTTCGTATTGTTTAGAACGAGAATTACATTTAAATGAATCTAATATAACTTCATCAGAAAATTGGCTAAGTATAGACTTTAGATACTTAGCTGTTAGTTTTTCTTCACGGCTTCCTGCAATCCTATTACCAATAGTTTGATGTATATCATAAATTAGATTTGATAGTTTTTCTGCTTTATTCATAATTTAGAATGCTATCATAGTTAGTCACTACAAAGCTATTAGATCATTGAATTATAATTAGAAAGTTTTTTTAACAAATTTACTGAGTTCTTCTTCCTGAATTACATAAATCTATAATTTTATTGTAGAATAGAAATTATAGGAGTAAATAATTTTGAAAACAGATGTTGGCTGGAAGTTTATTCTTGATGAGTTGACACAACAATTCATAGAATTTTTCATGCCTGATTTATATAACTTTGTAGATTTTTCAATAAAACCTAAAGCTTTAGATAATGAGTTTGCAAGTTTATTCCCTGAATCTGTATCAGAAGATAGGAGAGTTGATAAATTATTTGAAATCTATTTAAAAAATGGGCAAACAAAATGGATTCTTTTAAATATTGAGATACAGTCTTATGATGATTCAGATTTCGCAAAAAGAATGTTTCAACATTACTTTAGAATTTTTGACAAATTTAATAGAGAATTAGAAGCTATTGTTATCTATACATATAAACCTGATAGACATAAGTATAAAAAATATGAAAGTAAGTTTTTAGAAACCAAAATAACTTATGAGTTTAGAACTTATGATATAGCAGAACAAAGTTTAGACGAACTAGAAAAAATTAAAAATCCTTTTTCTTTTGTAGTTCAAACATTAATAAAAGGATTTGATTATAAAGAAACAGATAAAAACAATTTTAATTTTAAGAAAGAATTATCGAGTTTATTGTTTGATTCTGGGTATTCAGAAGATGAAGTAAGAAAAGTTTTCAAGTTTTTAAATTTTATATTAGAAATAAAAGACAGGAAATTAAGGGAAAATTTTTATAGTGAGGTAATTAAAATGTCAACAGTTAAAGATTACAAATTAGAGTTAACTGATTTTGAACAAGTTGCTCTTGAAAAAAGAGATAAAGAGCTAGAATTAAAAAGGTCAAAAGAAATAGCTAAAAACTTTAAAAATAAAGGGTTTGATTTAAGAGATATTTCAGAAGCAACAGGATTAAGTATTGAAGAAATCGAAAAATTATAAAAAGGCTCGTCCATGAGCAAAAAAATAAAAATAGATACTATTTTTAAAATGAAAAAGGTGAGTTAATGAATATGTGTAGCAAGATTAAAGAATCTAAAAGATTAACAACTTTAGAGATTCGTCTTATGTCAAATGCTCAGAGAAAAAAATACTTAAAGAACAAGCTGAATATATCTCAAAATATTATGAAGTTATAGATTACAACGAAGATATAATTATAAAAAATGGGTATTTGTAAAAATTATTTTTACAAATACCCAACCAAAATTAAGATCTTTTAAAACATTAACTTTGCAAAATTCAGCTTAAAAACGATCTAGCTGCATTACTTTTTCCCAAGCTGCAACAAAATCATTAACAAACTTTTCACGTGAGTCATCAGCTGCATAAAATTCTGATACAGCACGAAGCTC
>JACMQJ010000337.1 GCA_014377055.1 Candidatus Sericytochromatia bacterium | reverse complement strand
GGTTTTAGAATCTCTTGGTTGGAAAATTCACCGTATTTGGTCAAGAGATTGGGTTTCAAATCAGGTATATGAAATTGAAAAAATTAAAGAAGCAATAAAACAAGCTATAAGTAAAGGGAATAGAAATGATTCTATTGATTTTAAAACCAATACAAGTAATATGAATACTCTCATGGAAGATTCTATAGATGAAGAAAAACCAAAGAATAATAAATTAAAAAGATATTACAATTACAAGACTGTTGTTTTAGGGATAGCTACAGAATTTCATCAAGAAAATAATTCAGAAAATATTTCAAATCTTATTTATATGATTGTTAAACAATGCTCTCCAATTCATTTTTCAGTATTAACAAAAAGCGTAGCAGAAGCATGGCAGATGAATAAAGTATCTAACAAACTTCAGATAAGAGTTAATACTCTGGTAAAGAATCATTCTTATGTATGGATAGATGATAGTGATTTTGTTTGGATTGATGGGATGCAAAAAGCTCTTGTTAGATTACCAGGTGATGTTAGGGATGCCAATGAGATTTGTAATGAAGAATTTGCTGAAGCTGTTCTTTTTTGTTTAAAAAATTCATTTTCAGCAAATAAAGATGAATTAATAAAGGTGGTTGCAAAGCTTTATGAATTTGCAAGAACTTCTGAAAATATAAGAGAAAGAATCTCTTATGGGATTGATTTATATTTAAGAAAAGGTAAATTTATTGAAGAAGATGGATTAATTAAGCTTGATAATGGAATATTATACAATAATAACTTAATTAAATCAAAAAATAACGAATATAGTGTGAAATTAAATAATATTAACTTAAAAAAATAACAATTATGAAATAGAACAAGAATATTTTGGAGAAAATGTAAATCTTGTAAAAAGTTTTACTATTAAAAATGATAGTTTTAGATTTGTTTTATTTCATAAATTAGATAATAATATTTTATTTACTATTACTGATAATAATTTTATAAAATATTGGAACACATCTGATGGAAAAGAAGAGAAATCCTTTTATTTAAGTCGTTTTACAATAAATAATATCTGTTTTAATAGGGATAAATTTTTAGCTTTTACTAGTAATAAAATGATAAGTTTAATTGATTTAGATAGTAACAAAGAACTTAAGTCTTGGAAAACTTCTGAGAGTTCAAGAAGTTTGGATATAAGTAATGATAGTAAGTTTGTAGCTTTTGGTGAATTAAATGGAAACATTAATGTTTGGGATTTTGATTCTTGTTCAATAGCTTTTAAACTAAAAAGACATGTGTTAGCCGTAAATTTTGTTAAATTTAGCCCAAATTGTAAGATTTTAGCATCAGTAGGAAGTGACAAATATATTTGTATATGGGATATTCTATCAGGAAAATTAATTAATGTTCTTGAAGGACATCTTGATAAGATTAATTCATTAGCTTTTCATCCAAACAATCATATTTTAGCTTCATGTAGTAGTGATAACCTGATAATTATATGGGATTTAAAAACAGGCAGAAAAATTTTTACTTTAAAAGGTCATGAATCTGATATAAATCATGTTATTTTTAGTCCTTTAGGTAATCATATAGCATCCTGTGATGATGATATGATTATTATTTGGGATATCCAATCAGGAAAACAAATTAAAAAATTAACAGAACACAAAAATTCGGTTAATTATGTTGCATTTAGTCATGATGGAAGTCTTTTGGCATCTGTAAGCAACGATAATACGGTAAAAATTTGGAAAAATGTCTTGAAAAACTAGTGCTTTTCCTCTTAAGTTTTTTATAAATATTAATATAAAGAATTCATAGATAGAATAATATCAAACAGAATATAAGGCCAAATCTAGAGTAATATTTCTGGATCAATTAATAGGTAGATAGGTTATACTTACCTATTAATTGATCCAAATCAGAAAGAAGAATGAAAAAAGAATTATCATTATTTTTTAAACAACATAAGGGTTACGCACATTTAAGGGATGTTAGAAACGTAATGATACATCCACGTGAAATAACTCAGGCTGTTATAGAAGGTGAAGTCGAAAAAGTAAAACCAGGACTATATAAACTGGTTAATTATAATTGGGATGAAAATAACAGTATGATAGATGTTTGCCAGTCAAATAAAACAGCTATTATCTGCCTATTATCAGCTCAGGCATATTATGAACTAACAACTTTCAATCCATCAGAAATAACTGTGGCAGTTCCTAATAACGCACCAAAATTTGAATTGGATTACCCTCCTATACATGTTTATTATTTTTCGGATAACTTTTATCCTGTTGGTATAGATGAAATAAAACTAAAACATGGGACAATCAAAATTTATAATAAAGAAAAAACAATCTGTGATATGTTTCGCTATCGTAAAAAGCTTGGTGAAGATCTGGCTCTGGAGGGTTTAAAAAACTATTTACAGTTAAAAGAAGCAAACATAAATAAATTAATCGAATATTCTGAAAAATGTAAAGTTAAAACTATTATCATGCCTTATCTAAAAGCATTGATGGCAAGGTAGTATATTATGGCAAAAAAAGAAGTGAAAAATATAGGACTCTCAGTTCGAGCAAAGTTATTAACTCTTTCAAAAGAACGAAATATTGATTTTAATAGTATTTTAATTCAATACTTTCATGAAAGATTTTTATATAGATTATCAACTTCGGATTATAGAAATAATTTTATTCTGAAAGGTGCTTTATGCTTTTTGGCTTATGACATCTCAAGATTAAGACCAACAAAAGATATAGATTTTCTGGGTAAAGCAACTGCCAATGACTTAGAGAACATCAAAAAAATTATGCAAACTGTTACTTCTATAGAAGTTGCTGATGGTGTAATCTTTAACCCTAAGAATATTACTGTTGAGAGAATAAAAGAAGATGCAGACTATGAGGGAGTAAGGGTAAAAGTTGAAAGTAATCTTGCATCAGTAAAAATTAGAATTCAATTAGATATTGGCTTTGGTGATATTGTTGTTGCTGGTCCAAATGATATATATTTTCCTGTATTACTTGGATTCCCTGTACCTCATATAAGTGTTTATTCGAGAGAGTCAATGATTGCCGAAAAATTTCAGGCGATTGTTTACCTGAATTATACAACCAGCAGATTAAAAGATTTTTATGATATTATCTTTCTGGCTCAGAGCTTTGAATTTGAATTGTCTACCCTAAAAGAAGCAATTAAACAAACTTTCAGTAAAAGGAACACACCTTTAGATGGTCGTAAGTTAGTTTTTAGTAATGAATTTAAAACAAATCAAGATAAGCAGGATATGTGGTTAGCTTTCTTGAAAAGAGTTAAAATTGAATCTAATTTAAATTTTTCTGATACTATGGGAAAAATATGTGATTTTCTTGATCCTGTATTTACCAAAGAAAAAGGTATATGGAATCCGAAACCCTGGAGTTGGGAGTAAATATTTTCTATCTGAGTTTCAAATACTTATAAATATTTTAAGAACAATATAAGAAAGCGTTGCATAATCTATATTAGGAGTCAATATTCCCCTTATTTCCATAATAATACTATTGTAACTCAATTACATTTATTTTTTAAGCTTAATAAATTCTCTGGCCATTTCTCTATCATCAAAGTGAATAGTTTTATCTCTAAATATTTGATAGTCTTCATGACCCTTACCAGCTATGACAACAGTGTCACCTGTAGCAACAATCTCAATAGCTTTTTGAATAGCTTTTTGACGATCAACTTCAATAATAACTTTTTCTTTTTCTGGGATACCTTTTAAAATATCATCAATTATATCCGATGGCTCTTCTGTTCTTGGGTTATCAGAAGTAACAATCGCAATATCACTTAATCGAGATGCTATTCCACCCATAATAGGACGCTTAGTTTTGTCCCTATCACCACCACAACCAAAAACTGATATTAATCTATTATGGGTAAATTCTCTAGCTGTTTTTAAAACATTGTCTAAGCTATCAGGAGTATGTGCATAGTCAACAACGACAGTATAAGGGTGAGATGGTGGTGTGACTATTTCTATTCGACCAGCAACACCTTGTGTATTTTCTAAAGCAATTTTACAAACCTCAAGTGGTATATTTAGGGCAAAGCCACAAGCTAAAGCTGTAAGAGTATTATAGACATTAAATTTACCTACAAGTTTCATTTCTAAATCTATATTTCCTAAAGGAGTATGAGCAATAAATGAAGTTCCATCCATTCTTAATTTAATATCTGTAGCATAAATATCAGCTTGGTCAGATAGTCCGAAAGTAATTACTTTTGCCTTACTAGCATCAATAAAATATTTTGCCGATGGGTCATCCAAATTAATAATTGAGTAACCATTATCTTTAACTAATTGATTAAATAAGATAAGTTTGGCTTCACGATATGATTCAAAAGTTGAATGATAATCAAGATGATCTTGAGTTAGATTAGTAAAAACAGCTACCGAAAAATCTATAGTTCCAACTCTTTGTTGTTGTAGGGCATGTGAAGAAACTTCCATAATAACTTGCTTAACACCCTTAGCAACCATATCACTAAACGTTTCTTGTAACTCATTTGGCATAGGAGTAGTATATTTGGAAACATGTTTGACATCAGCATATTTTGTATACAAAGTACCTAATAATCCTGTATTAGCTCCATTAGCAATTAAAATATTTTCGATAATATGAGTACTAGTTGTCTTACCATTAGTACCAGTTACTCCAACCATTAATAAATTTTCTGTAGGGTTATGATAAAAGTTAGAGCTTATTTGTGCAAAAGCTTTTCGACGATCTTTGACTGCAAGATAAAGAACCTCAAGAGATAATTTATCTTCTCCTTTATTTAACCAATCCAAACTACATAAAACAACTTTAGAACCTTTATTGACTGCACCAGCAATAAAGTTTTGTCCATCTGTTTTTGTTCCTGGCAATGCTATATATATTGAGTCTTTGATCGCTATTTTGGAATCTGTACATAATGATGTTATTTCTCTTTCGTCTAATGTACCATTATATTGTTCAACTTCTACATTTTTTAGTAATTCTTTTAAATTCATTATTACGTCCTAATCAAAATACCTATTAATTTTAAATTATTATTGTGATAATTGAAAGTCAAATAAAAAATAGAAAAGATTTGAGATGTAAAGAACAAATTAATTAATTAAGAATATCTGTTAAAATTTATTCTCATCTCTGTGATCTGTAGTTAAAATCTTATATATTATTTTGGAGTTTTTTATGTACTTATATTTAAAAGCATTTCACATAATTTTTATGGTGACATGGTTTGCTGGATTATTTTATCAATTTAGATTATTTGTTTATCATGTTGAATCAAATGAGCCTGTAGTCAGAGAACAATTAAAAATAATGGAACGTCGATTATACAAATTTGTTACACCATTGATGATGCTTAATCTATTCTTTGGTCTAATTACAGCCTATATGTATACAGGTTACTTACAAGATTTTGCCAGCAAAACAAATACTTGGCTTCACATAAAAATATTTTTAGTTTTTTTATTGGTTATTTATCATGTATATTGTGGAGTAGTTTTAAAACAATTAAAAGAAGATAGATGTAAGCTAACCCCAAAACAATGCAGAATATTTAATGAAATACCAGCCATACTTTTATTTATTATAGTATTATTAGCAACTTTAAAGCCAAGTTTTTCTTAACTTTTATTTTTCTCAAAAAACATATCCAACACCTATAAGGACACTATTCCAAATTAATTGTTCATTGTTTGCTAGGTTACTATTACCAAGATTTTTGGGAAAAGTTCTAAGATTATAGGCAACTAAAACATCAAAGTTAGTTAAAAACCTATAACTTAATCTTGTTTCAAAATTACTTAATAAAAAACTGCTTGAAGCAACTGTGTCAGGCATACCAGTATAATGATGTATAGCTGGTATAGTCAAACCATATCTGATATTTAAGTTGGTAGTTTCAGGGTAAATTTGATATTGAATATTACCACCAATTTCAGGACCATAGATGTTATCCCCGCCTCTTCCACGTGTTACAATACCTCTAGCTTTAACAAAAGGTGTTACATTTAGATTATCTAATAAAGAAAATTGATAGCCAATCAATGCACTACCATCTTGAGTATAGGCTACATCACCTTGTGGAACAATACCAGAAATAATAGCTGGATTAGTACCTAATAGTTGTTGAAATGATATTTCTGAAACTATGCCAAAATTTTGATTTAAAAAATTAGCTTTGACTTCGCCTTTAAATTCATTTGCTCCTATTTTATTATCAAGAGTAAAACTGTTAGCATAAAAAACATTAACAGCAAAATCTTTTGACTTAATCTCAGCTGGATAATTTATTGGGAAACCTTCTTCAGCATTAGCTATTGAAGGAATAAAATTTAGTAATAATATTAAGATTATTTTTTTGTACATATTCATAAATCCTATCCAGAGAAAATCTAACGTGCTTGCCCTCAAGATCAATGTTGACAAATTAATGATTAAAACAAATCCTGATAGTCAAAGTATAATTTAAATTATCATTCGTAGCAATATTTTTAACCAAAAAATTACAGTAACAAGTAAAAATATAAAAGTAAAATAATTACTATTTACAAAAAACAAGAATAATAGAAGACATTTATCTATTTTTAATATTAGGGTATTTTGCCACAAACATTAGGTTATAAGTATTCTAACAAATATAAAGCCTAAATTTATATTGACAAAAACAATTTTAATATCTATATTATTACTAAAGTAGAATATTTCGATATTCTAAATATTAGAAAGATGTAACATTTAAATTATGAGAAATTATAAATTGCAAAAAAAACATTTACAAAAAAGATATTTACAAAGAAGAAATCTGTTTATCTTAGCAACAACTTTGTTAATAACAACAGCATCATGTGACTCCAATATTGCTTTTAATACGACAAGAGCTGATTACAGTACAGCTAATACAATATCAGCAAATTTAACACAATTACAAACAGGTGGTTCTATAGTTAGAGTGCCAAACATTAGCTTAGTACCTCAAGTTTTGAAAGATGCAAAAGATATTAGAGTTGCTCTTGATAATAGTAAATCAACTGTTCCTGTCGCAAAAAACTCAGACGGCTCATTAACTTTTTCTGTTGGTAGTGGTCTAAAAATAGATAGTGATGGTAATTTTAATGCAATTTTTATTGTTGATGACCAAAAAAGTTATTTTATTACTGTTAAAACAGGGTCTCTTTTAAAACTCGGTAATCCTGCAATTATAGTAACACCATCGACAGGTACTGTTATTAAAGGTGGGAAAGTAAAGTTATCAGCAAATATTGCTAATGATGCTAAGAGTAAATATATCTTTAATTGGTTTTATAACGGTTCTACAGGACAAGTGCCTATTAGTGGAACATCAGATAATATTGACTGGACACCACCTAATATTGGTAATTATACAATCTCATTTAATATTATTGATAGAGCTACAGGTGCCACCTCTAGCTATACGTCACCTACAGCCTTAATTTTTGTGACTGACTCTAATAATATTATCAGTGTTTCTGAGAGTACTATTCTTAGAGGAAAACAAACTACTCTAACAGCAAATATACCTAATGTAGATCAAACAAAATATCAATATACTTGGTCAGTAGGAACATCAACTCAAGCACCATTTTCAACAATATCAGGTAACTCTCAATCAGTTGATTGGACTCCAAATAACTCAGGTAGTTATTATATAAAAATAGATGCACTAAACAAAAACACAAATCAAATATCAACTTATACAAGTACAGATCCAATAGTATTTGTTACCGAAAATGAAAATATTATTACAACAGATCCTTCATTGGGTAATATTGTTAGAGGTAATTCAATTAAATTAACTGCTAATACTCCAATTGATGCTCCTGACGGATCTTACAGTTGGTCTTATGCAGCAAGCTTACAAGCCCCATTCTTGCCAATTCCTGGATCTGGTAAAACTATTGAATGGACACCTAGCCAAGCAGGATCATATTTTATAAAAACGGACATTGTTGATAAAGCTTCAAATAAAGTTTCAACATTTATTTCACCAAAAGCAATTGTTTTTATCAATGAATCAGACAATATTTTTAAAACTGATCCTTTGGTAGCAAATATTAAAAGAGGTAAATATGTTGATATAACAGCAAATATACCTGGAGCAGTTGGTAAAGATTTTCAATACAATTGGACATACAGTACAACTGGTCAACCTAATACATTTCAACCATTAAAAAATATTATTTATGATGTCAAAAGTAGTACTATAAAATGGCGACCTGATGTTGAAGGAAGCTTTTATATTAAAGTAGATGCTGTTAATGTTACTGATCAAAGTGTTCTAAGTTTTTCATCAACAACACCAATTGTTTTTGTAAATGAATCAACTCCATTATTTAAGACAGACCCACCTTCTGGAAAAATTTTACAGGATTCTAATATTGATCTGACTATAGATTTAGATTATGCTCAAGGTTCAACGTTTGCATGGTCTTATGGATCTTCACAGAGTGGTCCATGGACTAGTATTGGTGGATCGGATATTAATATGATAACTTGGGATAAAAAGAATGTAAAAGGTGGATACACGCCAACAGGGATATTTATTCCAGGTCATGAAGGAAAAGCCGCAGGAACATTTTTCGTAAAAGTCGATGTTACAGATAAATCATTAAAAGATAGTAGCTATATTTCAACTTTTATTTCAAAGTCACCTATACTTTTTGTTGAAAGACAAGATTCAACAAATAGTAGCACTAGCTTTGGTCAACCTTCAACAACAAATCTATCTCCATATCCTTCTTTGACACAATAAAAACTAGAAGTTAACTTAATATAGGAAAAAATATGAAAAATAATATGCAAAAGTTACTAACAATATCAGCCTTAACTTTTTTTGGGTTGAGCTTAAATTTACCTGTTAATGCTGCTCCCAAAGTTAGCAAAACGACAGTGAAGCAAGTTAAAGAAATAACTATAGTAGGAAGTTTAACTGACTCAAAAAATGATTTAGCAATTAAAGATGCTTATGTAAAGCAACTAAATACTTTAAATACTGTTTTGACTGATGATTTAGGTAAATTTACTATTACTTTAGAAAATAGTGCCGAAAAAAAATTATTAATTACCAAAGAAGGTTATGAATCAATTCAACTTAATGTTTCATCAGGTACAGATTTTAAAATTAAGTTGTATCCTAATACGAAATATGAAGATGTAAACTTGCCTATGGCACATTCAGAAATAGCTGACTTATTTAATTATTCTAATAGACCTATTGCTAGTAATTTTTCAGCTTTTTACCAACTTCGTTACCAATATGCAAAAATACCGACACTTACAGGTAACGATTCAATTACCTCAAAAGGATTTTCTATTAATGAGGTAGGTATAAATGGTCAAGTTAGATTTGATAAATGGCTTAGTCAAATAAAAGTTTTTAGAGGTCGTTATCCAATTAATGTCGATAATTTTGAATATCAACCAGTATATAACCTCGATACAACACAGTTTCAATTAGGTGTAGGTAGGATATTCCAGCTTTCGGATAATGTGGATATTTATGGTGGATTAACTTATCTTTTACATTTTAATAATCCAGATAATAGAGGAAGTGGAGATAATAAGCCTATACCTTATACTAATAGTTATCAAGATTTTCCACAGACAAGACAAGGACCAGGTATTGCAGGAATATTTGGTTATACAATTAGCGATAAAATAATTTTAAATGTCAATGCTTCTTTATATCCTGTTATTTTTACAGGATTTGATAACTTGGCTAACAATAACTACGGTTATCATGGAATGTTAGAAGCAGGAGCTAGTATAAAAGTAGAAACTCTTCCTGGAGTATATGTTGTAACTAACTATAATAATCAATTATTCTTTGGATCTTCAATTGATGACTCTAACTTTTTAAGTTTAGGAATATCTTTAGATCCTTTTAAAATGGCAAGTATAGTATCATCAAATACAACTAAAAAAGTACAGATAGGTAACTAAGATGATATTTAGCAAAAATTATTTATTGGCACTTTTATCTTCAGGATTATTAATTACAAACCCAGTTTTTGCTAATGAAAGTAATTCTACAACAAAATTAGAAACAAAGACTCAAGAGAATAAAGTTCAGGAAATTAAAGAATCTAAGGAATCAGAATCTAAACTAGAAGTTAAAAATATTACTGAAAACAAACAGCAAAATACAACTAATGAGAGTAATGTTTTAACGCTTTTTCAGGCTATAGATATTGCCTTACAAAATAATTACTCTCTAAAACTTTCAGAAGAAAAGATAAAAGCTTCTACATATCAAGTCACACAGAGTGCAGCTCAAGGATTACCACAATTAACTATTAACACTAGTTATGGTAGACAGGATCCTATTGCTGCACCACCTGCTACATCAGGAAACGCTTTAGCTAATAGTCCTCAGTTTGCTTCTTTATTAGGAACATCAAGAACCAATAGTTTTCAAAATCAAGTATCTCTAACTCAAGTATTATTTGCAGGTTTTAGAGTAGTTGATGGTATCAAGTTGGCAACTGTTAGTGTTGATTTATCCAAAGAATCGTCAAGACAAACACGTCAAGACGTGGTGAGTAATATCTCAACATCTTATTATAATTCTCTCAAAGTTCTGCAACTAATAAATATTAATAATGCTGCATTAAAGCAATCACAATTACATGTAGAACAAGCAAAAAAACTGGAAGCTGCTGGGGTTGGTATCAAGCTTGATGTGGTAAGAGCTTCTAATCAGTTAGTTAATACACAGCTTCAATTAAGTCAATCTCTAAATTCTTATGAAAAATCTAAAAAAGTCTTAAACTTAGCTATGGGACGTAGTATTGATTATCCTTTTGAATTAAATCCAGAGGTAAGAGTACCTGAAATTAAACTTGATGAAGAAAAAATGTTACAACAAGGTTTGCAAAATAGAAGTGAGTTAAAACAGTTAGGTTTAAAAAAGAAATTTGATGAGTTATCAACAACCATACAAAGTAGAGGTAATTGGCCTCTCGTATCAGCTAACTTGAGCTATAATATTTCTAATACCTCTATAGCTAATACTAATGATACTAATCAACAAAACCTTAAATACGGTTTAAATATGAATTGGCCAATATTTGATGGCTTATTAACTTATGCAAAAGTTCAAACTTCACAAAATAATGTTATTCAAGATCAAATATCTATAGACCAGACACAACAAAGTGTTATACTTGATATGAAGCAAGCTATACTTGATATTAAAGAAGCTAAGGAAAGAGTCTTAATGTCAAAAAATGGTATATCTTTGGCAAAAGAAGCACTAAAAATAGCAGAAATACGTTATAACAATGGAGTTGGAATAAGTCTGGACGTAATTGATGCACAAAATTTGGTAATACAAGCAGAATCTAATTTGATAAATGCAAATTTTGATTTGAATATTGGTAAAGTAAAGCTTTATAGGGCAATGGGTATAGATATTTGATTTTTAAAGGTGATATGGAAAAAGATAACTATCCTTCTCATGTTCTTGAATTAGAACAGATTATTGGAACTTTTTTTCGTACAATGAAAGAAAGGCATATTCATGACTCTGCTTCTGTTAATATGTCTATGCCTCAATTTTTTTGTCTATGGGTTATTTCCAAACGTGGAAAATTTAAAATGAGTGAGTTAGCTGAACATTTAGCCTTATCTTATGCCTCGGCAACTAATTTAATAAACAGGCTTTCTGATGCAGGACTAGTCAATCGCTATGATGATCCTACTGATAGAAGAGTAGTTGTTGTAGAGCTGAGTCCCAAAGGCAGAGATCTTACCGATGGTATCAGAAAAAGTCATCTTGAACAGTTAACTGACAAATGTGCTAATCTCAGTGAAGAAGAGAAAAAAACTATGATCAAAGGATTTTCTTTGGTTGTTAACCTTTTCGAAAATAAAGAAAAAAATGTTAAATAAGATATTAATTATTTTTCTCTCAAGCTTGGTTACTGGATGTTATACAAACAAAGTGGCTAATGATAATTTTGATATGACCAATTCAAATAAAACCGTTACGTCACAAAGTATCAATGTTGAAGTAATACCTATTCCTGAACTCGAAACTAATCCAGAAATAGAGTCGTTTAACTTTGAAAATTCAGTAAATAATTTAAACGATAAAACTTATAATTTAAATGATTATAAAAACCAAATACAAAATATTAATTTGGCTGAGTTATCAAAATGGGCAAAACCTCAAATGAAAGATTATAAATTACCTGATAATTTTTTGGATAATTTTTTGATAGAAAAATCTTTCCAAACTAAAGATTTAACGGCATTAAAAATAAAGTCAATATCTTTGCCATCTCATAGTCCATTAGTCAAAAGGTTTTTATACTTAATTCCTGTTTATGATAATCAAAAATTGTTAAAGAAGTTATATGTTACTATAAAAGGCTATGTTGAAGAATAGATATTATATTCAAGCAAAATTTGTTTTCCCTTTTTTTACTAAACAAGTGGTTTAAATCTATAGTTGTTAAGTTAAGTCTGACACCTAGTGTTATAAGAGAGCGTATTACATACGCGCCCCCTACAACAACCATTGATGTAACTATATCTTAAGCTTAATTAAATGCCTACCCCCTACAGGGTTTAACTTATTAGTTAAAAACAATACGTTGATTATATCTATTCGTCTATTTTTCTAAAGGATATGATTCTTCGTCATACCAAGAGAGCATTCCACCTTGAAAATTGCTAACATTGTCAAAGCCATTTTGCTTCATGATACTTGAAGCTTTATTACTTCTACCACCACTTCTACAAACCATTACATATTTTTTAGTTTTGTCTAATTGATCCAAATGGTCTTCAATTTCTCCAAGGGATATTTTTTTTACACCTGGTATAACTCCGTCTTCCCATTCATCTGGTTGTCTAACATCAATAAAAACATAGTCAGGATCTTTTTTATTGTATAAGTCAAAAACTTCGCCAACAAATAACTGATTTACTTCACTCATATACATATTCCTCATTTTAATAATTTAAATATTATCAGATTAACACGAATGAAATAAACTTTACAGTTTTAAAAAATGATTTGATTAACATTTTTTCTATCGAATCATGAAAAAGTGATGTTGGTAAATTTCTTTTCATGGCATAAAGTATTTTTGCATAAGCAAGAACAAAATATTCAAACTTAGTATTTTCAGCCTGAATAGCTTTTTTAACACTAAAAGTTATTCTTTTACTTTTAATAAATTAAATTTCTACAGGTGGCTCATATATTTTTGGATAGCTTAAGCGTCCTACTTTTTTTGTTTTATGATAACTGTCTAGCCCGGATAAAGTTAGACTTTTTGCTTGTTCCAGATCAATAAATCCATCCTCTAAAATGCAATTTTCAGGTATAAAAGCTTCTATTACTTTACCAATTAATAGGACAGTATTATTTATTTTTATATCAATCTTTTCTACTAGTTGTAGACCAAATTTAACATTGCTTTCTTTGACATACGGAGCTTTTATCAATGAATGATATTCAGGTGTTAGACCTATTTTATCAAATTCAGAAACATTTTTTGGATACCTAGCACCAGTTTGATGTGCTTGCTTATAAATATCTTCATTAATATGGTTCATAGTATAAAAACCTGTTTCTATAATGTTTCCCAGTGTATGCCTCTCAACCAAGCCAGGACGAATAATTACACCATAAAAAGGAGGACTTGAACCTAGATGAAGTACTGAACTAAAAATTGCCAAATTATTTTGACCTTGATTATCCGATGTCCCAATCAAAGCAATACTTTTAAATCCGCCAAGAGAATTAATAAAAGCAATTCGATAATTTTTTTCCATTGATTCAATATTATCTAAGTTAAAGTATTTTAAATCCATTTTATTTTTCCCAAAAATATTTATTTAAACTTTTAGAGTCGATAGACCACCATCAACATGGACTATTTGACCTGTCATCCAACTAGATTTTTGTGATAAAAGAAAACAAGCTATTTGAGCAATATCGTCTGGTTTTCCAATTCTTTGTAATGGATGTTTTTTCCCTGATGCTTCAATTTTTTCAGGTGTATTAACTAATTTTTCTGCCAAAGGTGTTTCTGTTAATGAAGGAGCTACACAATTCACTCTTATTTTTGGCGAAAATTCGGCAGCTAATGATTTTGTTAAACCTTCAATAGCTCCTTTTGCAGCAGCAATACTAGCATGAAAAGGCATGCCAACCCCAACAGCTACAGTACTAAACAAAACAATACTAGCATTTTCTGATTTTTTTAATTTTGGTAAAAGAGCTTGAATTGTTTTTACTGCTCCCATAAAATTTATTTGCCAATCGTTCATAAAATCTTCTTCACTAAGTCGATGAAAAGGTTTTAAATTAATACTTCCTGGACAATAAACTAGACCATCTATTGATTCAGGGAATAATGATACATCTAATAAATCTTTGGTTATATCGGTTTGTATAAAATTTATTTGATAATCTTGATTTGGATTAGAGTTTCTTGATACTATGTATAAATTGTCTTGACTGAGTTGATTTGCAATTTCTAAGCCAATACCTTTTGTTCCACCAATAATTACTATATTTTTCATGATATTTTACCTAAACTATTTATATTTTTTACTAATTAATAAATTGACCTATTTTAATAGTCATTGATTTAATTTTTGCACAAATTTAAAAAATATTATGACATTTTAATTTAAATTTTATATAATAGACTT
>JACMQJ010000336.1 GCA_014377055.1 Candidatus Sericytochromatia bacterium | reverse complement strand
TGAAAAATCTTTTTCAGCATTGGCTGGTAAATAATCTAATACTTCAGGTTCAAGAATATATATCCCTGTATTAATAGTGTCACTAAAAATCTCGCTACTTGTTGGCTTTTCTAAGAATCGTTCAATACGACCTTCATTATCAGTTATAACAACCCCAAAATCAAGAGGATCAGGTACTCTAGTTAATATTAAAGTCGCTTTTGAACCTTTTTCTTTATGAAACTTGATTGCATCATCAAGATTAAAATCTGTTAGGGCATCACCGCTTATAACCATAAAAGTTTCGGTTAGTTTGTCAGCTATATTCTTAACACATCCAGCAGTTCCTAATGGAGCTCCTTCTTCTATCGAATACGCAATATTAACCCCTTGGTCTGAGCCATTTTTTAAATAATTTTCGATAACTGTTGGTAAATAATGTAGGGTAACAATTATATCTTTGATACCATAAGTTTTGAGTAAGTCAACAATATGACCAATAATTGGTTTGTTAACAATGGGAACCATAGGTTTAGGTAAAGAACATGTAAGAGGTCTAAGTCTAGTACCAGAACCACCTGCCATTAATACTGCTTTCATAGAATACCTTTCTAAAATTTATTGTATAAATCAGAATATGTTTGACATATTAAAGCTAACTAAAATATGTATTTGTATTATTATAATCTGAAAAATTGTTTTTCGTAATAAATATAAGAGGTATTTAGTTCTTTAAATAGACACTTATTATCTTTATATTCTAAATAAAAAATCCATATTAGATCTAATGATTAAATCTAATATGGATTTTTAAAATTTTATTTTTAAGCTCTATTGCTAAGAAAATTACTAACTGAATTAAATTTACTATTAATCATCTCTGTTCTTGGTCTATTAAAAATCATCATTTCAGAGTTTGGATTAGTAACTGGGGGTAGTTGTGTAGGTTGAACTACTGGTGTATTAGCTTGAGCTGGAGCAGCAACAGGTTGTACTATTGGCTCGGCTATTGGTGCAAAATTACCATCAGCTATAACAGACCCTCTATCATTTCCATCTCTGGTTACAGCTGCTATTGTAGAATAATCTTTTTCGGCTGAATAAACGTCAGAAACTCCACCCATAGCCCCCACTACTGCTGTTATACCAAAAGCGATACCGCCAGCTACAGTTATAACTTTTAGAGCTCCAATAGAACCATTTTTTAAAATATCACCAAGTATATTTCCTAAAGGTGATGCTGCAGCAGTAACACCACCAGTTGTCAAAGCAGCTAATGAACCACTTCTATAAAGTGCTATACCAGTTAAACCTAAAGCACCAATAGCGACAGCTGTGGTTGTAGGCCCTACAGATGTAACAGTGTTGCTTACAGCACCAAAAATAGCATCTTTAGTTTTCTTTACTCCACTTAATGCACCTGTTAATACTCCTTCTTTAAAAGAGTTAATTTCATTTTCATAAGCAACAACAGTTCCCTGTCTACCATTATAAGTAACGGTTGAAATTTTGTTTTTTGATAGATCCGCTATTTTTAGAGCGTCCCCATAAGCTAAAAAGTTTTTTCCATCAACATTAAAATAGACTTCATCTATACCATTTTTTTTTGTTCTTATGGCAGCTTCTTGTACAGATAAACCTGGTCTTAATTCCTTAACACCCTGAACATCTAAAGCTTTACCATTTAGTGTTATAGTTTCCATCTCTATTTTACCTATTAATTTAGTGAAAATATTCTCTTATTATAATATATATACCCAATTTTTTATATAACTTGCTACAGATAAATTATATAAAAGTAAAAATTAGGTGTATTTTCATTTAAGAGTAAATTATCTGTATCTTAACTTTTTCAATTATCTTGAGATAATTACTTTTTAGGCCTATTTTAATTGTAGTTGATTTTAAATCCAATTAATATCTTTTTTTAATAAATTTAGGGTTTTTTGCTCAATACTTCCAATTTCAGGTTTATAATCATATTCCCAAATAGCTTGTGGTGGCATACTTACAAGAATCGATTCTACTCGTCCATCGGTTTCAAGACCAAATTTTGTACCTGCGTCATATACTAGATTAAATTCGACATATCTACTTCTACGCAACATTTGCCAATGTTTTTCTTTTTCGCCAAAACTCATATTGTTATTTTTACTCATTAGATGAGTGTATATTGGTGCAAAAGAATTACCTACGTCCTTTACAAAATTAAATATTTGTTCCATGCCTTCTTCTGTATCGTTACTTAATCGATCAAAAAATATTCCACCAATTCCTCTTGTTTCTTGTCTATGTTTGATATAAAAATAATCATCAGCCCATTTTTTGTATTTTGCATAATATTCAGGATTATTATTATCACAAGCATCTTTTAAAGTTTGGTGAAAAAATACAGCATCTTCTTGACTAACATAATGAGGAGTCAAATCTATACCGCCACCAAACCATTTTACCCCTGTACTCATTTCAAAATATCTGACATTCATGTGAATTATAGGAACCATGGGATTATATGGGTGCATAATAATACTAACACCTGTTGCAAAAAAATCTCCCTCAGT
>JACMQJ010000335.1 GCA_014377055.1 Candidatus Sericytochromatia bacterium | reverse complement strand
TTAAAAAGAGTTGGTAAACCAGAAGAGGTAGCAAAAGTTATTTATTTTCTTTGTAGCGATGCCTCAACTTATATCACTGGTCAAATTATAACTGTTGATGGTGGTATTTTTCTTTTATAAGAAAACCGTCTAATTACCCGACTATTCTTTTTATATTATTTGGTTTTATGCTAGGAGAGTTTTAAATTAGTTAAGTGGATAAAATATACCAAATATCTGATAGAGCTTATAAAACAGCTTTTTTCTAATCATGAAATATTTAGAGAATTGATACAATTTTTTGTGAAATTAGATTGGGTGCAAAATATTGATTTTAGTAAGTCAGAAAGAGTTGATAAAACTTTTATCTCCGATAAGTATGAAAAAACAGAATCCGACGTAATCTATAAAGTTAAGTTAGTCGATAATACAGAAATATACTGCTATTCCCGTTTAAACAAACTACACATAAATCTATAACCTAGAATTATTTCAGAAAAATATTGTATTTAATTCTTAAGAAAATATCAGTAGTTTCAACTCTTTTTATAATGGGAGTAGATTATGAGTTAGTAATAATTCATCAAGAAGTACAAAAAATATTAGATAATCAAGGAATAAAAACACCTTTAAAGTTGTTTTTTTAACTATTTTAAGCAAATGTCAATAAATGAAAAAGTTGATCTAATTAATTACAAGGAAATAGAAAAAATAGATAATGCTAGAGATAGTATTTATGATTTCGATAATATTGATCAAACTTTAATTTGTTTGAAATAGATAAAAATAAAAAAAGTACTTTCATAAGAAAGTACTTTTTTTTACTTCTTTTCAAAAAGAAGGTTTTGTTCTAGTTTGTTGATTTATACTGCAACGGCAGCTTCTAATAGATAAACACTTACTTTTTTACCAGTATGTCCTCTACGTTCAAAAGTTACTTTCCCAT
Organism: Candidatus Sericytochromatia bacterium; assembly: GCA_014377055.1. Classification (GTDB taxonomy): domain Bacteria; phylum Cyanobacteriota; class Sericytochromatia; order UBA7694; family JACMQJ01; genus JACMQJ01. The sequence goes on along the minus strand of JACMQJ010000335.1, from coordinate 3,594 downwards.
CAATTAAAGAATAAAGAGTGTAATCTCTTCCCATTCCTACATTATTACCAGGATGGATTTCAGTTCCTCTTTGACGGATGATTATGCTTCCTGCGGAAACTGTTTGTCCACCATAGATTTTTGTTCCAAGTCTTTTTGAGTTACTATCTCTACCGTTACGGGTACTGCCTACACCCTTTTTGTGAGCCATTTTTATTTCTCCTTAATTAAACTAATCAATTATTAAGCTTCAATTTTTTCAATTAAAACTCTAGTAAAATACTGACGATGACCATTTTTTCTTCTGTAATGTTTTTTAGGTCTCATTTTGAAAACGATAACTTTTTTTGCTCTGTCATGTTTTAAGACTTTTCCACTTACTTTTGAATTAGCAACTAGAGGTGAACCAACTTGGGTTTTTTCTCCATCAACGATAAGTAAAACTTCATTAAATTCTACAGTTTCGCCTTCTTCTTGTGTTAACAATTCAATGTCAATCCACTTACCTTCTTCAACTTTGTATTGTTTTCCGCCTGTTTTGATTATTGCGTACACAATATGCTCCTTTTGTTAAATATACAGGTCGCTACATTAGGTGAATCAAAAAATGATTACTTATAAAACCATAACATAAGCGTCAAAGTATAATTAATACTTTATATAATACTTTGAAAGTTAACATATTATTAAGGTTTTGCCAAGAGATGATATAGTTAATATATAGGTTAATTAAATAATCTTAATAGACTGGTGTAAATTAATTAATCTGTAATATACTTGAGCTTAAAATATCTAGTAAAATTTTAATTTTAGTTATACTATAAAACAGCTTAATTAATTGATTAAAAGCGATTGTTATTATTAAATTCTTTTACGAAGAATTTAGAAATGAGTGAACAAAATAATAATGGTAGAAACAGCTATTTCCCTCCCTAATGGTCAAAGTGCAGCATTATTGGCAGGTCCAAATGAAGAAAATTTGAAAGTTTTAGAAGAAGAGTTAGGGGTTTCAACAGTTATTAGAGGCTCAGAGCTAATTATCAAAGGTGAAGAAGAGCAAGTTAACCTTGCAAAAAAATTATTAGATCAACTTTCCTTTATGTGGCAAAATGATAAATCCATCAGTCCCAAAAAAATTAAATATGCTCTTTATTCACTTAAAGAAGATCCTGAAACTGATTTAAAAAAAGTATTTTCTGAAGTTATTCTAACAACTGTTAGAGGCAAAACAATATTTCCCAAAACAATTAAACAAAGAGAATATATCAAAGCAATCGAAACCAATGATCTAGTTTTTGGTCTAGGACCTGCTGGTACAGGTAAAACATATCTTGCTGTAGCATTAGCTATTGTTGCCTTGAGAGAAAAATCAGTTTCAAAAATAATCTTAACCAGACCTGTTGTTGAGGCAGGAGAAAGTTTAGGGTTTTTACCAGGTGATATACAAGCCAAAGTTAACCCTTATTTTAGACCTCTATATGATGCTCTTAATGAAATGATTGACTTTGAAAAATATCAAAAGTATATTGAAAAAAATATTATTGAAATTGCTCCACTTGCATATATGAGAGGACGTACTCTTAATGACGCTTTTATTATACTTGATGAAGCTCAAAATACTACACCTGAGCAAATGAAAATGTTTTTAACCAGAATGGGCGAAGGATCAAAAGCAATAATAACAGGTGATTTAACCCAAACAGACTTACCTCATTCTAAAAGATCTGGCTTAGAGAATATCGAACATATCTTAAAAAATATTAAGCCAATTAAATTTGTTCATTTTTCTAGTCATGATGTTGTTAGACATGATCTTGTTCAAAAGATTATTGAAGCTTACGAAAAATATGGTAAAGAAAGGAAATAATAATATTTCAAAGGTAGTAAATTATGTCCATAGTTGAGAATGAAAATCAATTATTAGAGAATATAAGTAAATTAGAACCAATTAAGCCTGTTAAAAGGAATATCTTAGCTTCCCATCTCTTACACAAGTCATTGATTTTTATTGTTTCATTCGTTTCTATTTTTTTTATATATGCTTTGAGTCCTGGTCAATCCAACCATTATTTTAAAGATGGTGGTTTATCTTACATAGGATTAGGTCTTTATCTGATGATTGTTATGACTCTTTTTACCTTATTTTTAAAAAAGTTTTGGGTGTCATACATTTCAAGTATTAGGCATTTGGCTTTGATGTCTTTTTTGACAATCTTTACCATTTTATTTAATGAGTTAACATTTTCATTTTCGCCATATTTTTCTTTTTTACCTGCATTTGCTATGTTAATTAGAATTTTTACAAACTTTCAAGTTTCACTCGTTTTATCAATTGCAGTAACTATTTCTAGCTACATGTTAAGCTCTAATGATGTAACGGTTCTAGCAATAAATTTATTCTCTGTAGTATTAAGCTCATTTTCTTTGACAAAAATTCAACAAAGAAGTGATTTAGCCAAAGCTGGATTAACTGTAAGTTTTGTTGACTCAATTATTTTAGTTTCACTAAAATTAATTACTGGTGCTACAGATTTAAATAAGTTGATGCTTGATGTTAGTCTTGTAGCTGCTAGTGGTGTTTTTTCTGCCATTATTTCTATCGGTTCGTTACCTTATTTAGAAAGCCTTTTTGGTTTGATAACATCATTTAAACTAGCTGAATTAACTAACCCCAATCAACCATTATTAAAACAAATGATGATTAAAGCTCCTGGTACCTATCAACATAGTTTAATTGTTGGTAACTTAGCTGAAGCTGCTGCTGAAGGTATTAATGCTGATGCACTCTTAACAAGAGTAGGAGCAATGTATCATGATATTGGTAAAATGGTCAGACCATATTTTTTTATTGAAAATCAACTTGGTATTGAAAATCAGCATAGTAAAATATCTCCTCGTCTAAGTGCTTTAGTTATAACCTCACATGTTAAAGAGGGTATAGAGTTAGCAAAAGAATACAAGTTACCTAGTATTATTAGAGATTTTATACCGATGCACCATGGAACTTCTCTGGTTGCTTATTTTTATCATCAAGCAAAGCAGACAGAAAAATCTGAGGATGTTGTTGAGGCTCATTTTAGATACCCTGGACCAAAGCCACAAACAAAAGAAACAGCAATACTTATGTTAGCTGATGCTACTGAAGCAGCTGTTAGAGCAATTTCAAAGCCTACAGTTGATCAAATACAAAAAACCATTGGTAAGATAATCAAAGCTCGAATAGATGATGGTCAGCTTGCCGAAGCACCATTAACTCTAGTTGATCTTGAAAAAATAAGTAATGAGTTTTTGAGAATATTACAAAGTTTATATCATTCAAGAATAGAATATCCTTCCGAAGAAAAAATAATGAAGGATTTAGGAAGAAAGCCCCAAAATGGAAATATTTTTAAATAACAAACAAAACTTTTTGACTATTGACTTAGAGTATTGGCAAAACTTTGCTCTAAAAGCTCTTCAAATTCTTGAGCAACCTGATAACTCAGAATTAAGTTTAACCTTTGTTAATGATCAAGAGATACAAGAGCTAAATAAATCTTATAGACAGATAGATAAGCCAACTGATGTTTTGTCTTTTCCTTTTGATAATAGCTTTAATTTACCAATTAAAGTATT
>JACMQJ010000334.1 GCA_014377055.1 Candidatus Sericytochromatia bacterium | reverse complement strand
TATTAATTTGGCATATTGAGAATATGGCACAAAACTATTATATTTTTTGATTGTTTCAGCTTCAATATTGATAATTACTATTTCGGAGTTAATCTTATTATCTTTTTTAAACTCAAATCTTAAATTATAAAAAAATAATTCCGTTCTCTGCAAAAAATCTATTCTAAAAATAAGTATACTAAAAAATATTCCAATAAAAATGGCTATAACATATTTAAGTATGTTATCTTTCATTAAAATGTAATATTTAATATAATAGTCAAATTATCTGATATTTTCTCTTCCCTGAATTGATTCAAGAGCTTTTAAGGCTGCTTGAGATGCTTGATTGATATCTTCTTCTGAACCACCAAGATATAATCTACCAAAAGCTCCCATTGCTCTCACTTCTAATAATTTTACATTGGCGGCTTTTTCAGCTTCATTTGCTGCAAATAAAGCATAACCAGCAGGATGAGTTTCTAAAACAAATAATGTTTGCATTTTTAATATCATATCACCATGCCTCATTCTGTTAATCATCATGCTATGATATTCATTAATACCATTAATAACTTGATGAGATTCTACTCTTGGCTTTAATCTATCAAATTCAGTAAGCTCTATTTCTTCAAGTATGGCATCACCTGCAGCTCTTATTAGTCCCTGATCAAATGAATGAAGCTCTAATACACCTGAATCTCTCTCAACAACTTGCATTCCTGGAAATACCTTTGTTTTTTTGAGTGCAATATCAGTTAAATTATTGATTACAATACCAGGAGTTATTTCTAAATATAATGAGGCTTGACCTTCGATAGGTAAATAACCTTGAGAAACAGTGCCCAAGAATGCAGCGAGCTGTGGTTGCAAAACATCCAAATAAACAAATGTTTTTAAAGTTACTTTAGTTTTATTAGTCATATAGATTTTTCACTCTTTTTATTTTTATTGTACATTTAAGCAAAAGCCATTGCTTAATTCAATTTTTGTTAACTGAATCTGTCACCTTAGCATTATACAAACAAACATTAAAGATTTAAATAGTTTTATTGAATAAACTTGATAACATTTTTTTAATTATAAGCATTTACCATAAAATTGAGTTACAAAAATCACAGAGTTTAATCAATGTTAGTTGTTAGTATATATTTAATTGATTAGGTTGTGTTTCATTTTTTGTTTGGAAAAGTAATATTTTTTATGTACTATGAGAGTATCAAAGCGTCACTAGAAGAAGAGTTTAAATATAATAATCTTGATGATGAACTAAAATTTAAAGCATTTGATTTATTGAATAAGTTATCTGATAATTTTGATAAATTAGCAAATTGTAAGCCAAATATTATTTCTGCATCTTTAGCTTTTTTTGTATTGTCACAAGAAGGTAAAACCAGAAATTTTAAACAAATGGAAGATGATTTTGGTGTTGATGCCAAAAAACTCGCTCTTAAAGTTAAAGAAATATCTCCTTTTTTGGGTTTAGAAAATGCTGATGAGCTTGTAAAACAAGGATTATTTTTGAATCAACGTGAGCCAAAAACAGTTTCTAAAACTAAGATTGCTGATAATGCCGTTATTCCAGAGAGCATAATAAAAGCTAAAAAGAAATCAAATAGTCATTTAGATATTCATGATGAAGATTTAATAGTTATAATAAAAAAACTTAGAGATTTTGCTTATTTTTTATATAAAGATAAAGAATATATCGAAATCAAACAATTTGTTAAATTATTAGAACTAAATCTATTTATGGGTGGTTACAACACAAGTAATGCAGATACTGAAAAAAGATTTGGAGATTTATTTATCCATCTTGATTTTGAACCCAAAAAAGGGAGAGAACAAGATAAATTTGTCAACTTAAAAGATCGTTTTGGTAATTTTGAGCCATTTTCATTAATTAAATTAGGAGAGTAATTATCTAGTGTCAACAAGATTAGAAAGCAAGGAATGTAGATCAATTATTAAAGCTCTAAAGTCAGGTGTAGTACCTGGTGATGGTGTTGATCGAATTGTTGTAGGTAGAGAAGAAATCCTTAAGCAGCTTAGAATGGATTTGCAAGATGTAGGAGATGCTGGATCAGGTTTTAAATTTTATGCAGGAGATTATGGTAGTGGTAAGACATTTATGTGTAGTCTTGCTAGAAATGAAGCATTAAGACAAGATTTTGTCGTTTCTTTTGTTAATATTGATGCTAGAGAATTACCAATGAACAAAATGGAAACTATTTATTCACGAATTATAAATGGCATGAGAACCAAAGATCACAAAAATATTCCTGCTTTTGATTTTATTTTACAAGAATGGCTTTTTAAATTGGAAACAAAAGTACAAAAAGAACAAAACCTTGATCCACTAAATCCAGATGATAGCGAAAAAATAAAGAATTTCATTTCTCAAGAAATAAACGAACAATTAGAAAATATTAGGCATTTTGACTCATCACTTGCAAATGCAATTAGAGGCTATTATGAAGCTGTTCGTACTCAAGATAAAGAAGTCGAAACTGCAGCTCTTGGATGGATCAAAGGTGAAGCAAATATACCTCCTAAGTATAAAAGTAAATTTAATGTCAAAGGTAATGTTAATAAAGATAATGCCATTAATTTTTTAAAGTCAATCACACAGTTGATGGTTAATATTGGTTATAAAGGTGTGGTTATTGTTTTTGATGAGTTAGAACTTATTAGAAATGTTAGACATGATCTAAGAAATGCTGCTTATGAAAATATTCGTTATATCTGTGATATGGCTGCAAAAGAAGAAATTCCGAATAGTTACTTTATTTTTGCAGGAACAGAGGATGTTTTTCAAGATGAAGTAAAAGGAATACCATCATATCAAGCATTACATGCCAGAATAAAATCAGATAAAAGCTTTATAAAAGGAAAAGTAAGAGATGTTAGAGCACCTCTTATTTATCTTGATAATTTTGATGAAGAAAGACTAAATCAAGTTAGTCATAAAGTATTGGAAGTTCATGAAATTGCTTATGAATGGAATACCAAAGGACTAATTACCGAAAAAGTAATATCAGCACTAATTGATCGTATTGCTAATAAATTTGGTAAAGTTTCATCTGTTCCAAGAGGTTATCTCAAAGCCTTTGTTGATTTATTAGATATAACAGAACAGAATAAAGAATTTGATCCTACCAAAGATTTTATTACTAATGATAAATTCTTAAATGATTTTATGCAAGTTGAAAAAATGGAGACTCCTCAACCAGAATTAGTTGAATTTTAATTTATATTTTTTAAAATAAAATTATTATAAGTAAGAGGGTAAAAGTAAGCAAAATTGTGTAGTGACTATGATAAAAGTCAAGACATAAAACGAAAAATAAACTAGGTATTTTCCAAAAATTTTGTATAGCAAAGCACGAGTGTCATATAATGTAGTACCTCTAAAAAGTTGGACAAAATTTTAAAAAGAGGTAAGACGTTAGCCACATTTTAGTTTATTAACTATAGTAGACTTGTTGCAATGATTATTTTAATTAATGATATAGGTTATTATTTTCTCCCTTTTCTTAGTCCCTTCCTTTGCAAAGGAAGGTTAGGATGGATTTATTCTTAACGCTATAATATTAATTTAGCAAATGCTTATAATCCCTCTAACTCCCTTTGCAAAGGGAGGACAAGGTTACTG